>URQS01000045.1 GCA_900550035.1 uncultured Prevotella sp.
CTCGACTGCGAAGCTCATTATAGATAATGTTTTCCATAATGTGTGTTTCCTCCTGTTGGCGGTAGTTAGGGTGCTTTTTTTGATATTGGTATCATATTTTACACCGCAAAAATAATGGTTTTATCCCAAAAGCCAGCACAATCAATGAAAAAACTGCGTTTATCAAGCAAAAAAACAGTAAAACGTAGCATCGTAAACTACACAAAAATGCTTTATAGAACAAAAGGATATGACATGTAATCACACCCTTCAAGGGAGTCGTTTCAACCGTACCCCTTTATGAATTTCGTCCTATAACTTCCATTCACCACATTATGGGGGCGGTTAAAAGCGCCCCTCACACCCCTTATTTCGTGATTCCTGATGTAATCGAAAGTTAAATACGTTAAATTACTACCCTTTCGTATCTAAACAGAATCCACACAGTCACTTTTCTACCGTTTAGAGCGTATGGTATTGATAATCAACTAACAACAGATACCAATACTGTAAGGGTTTGGCTTCTGTTTACGTGTATGCCGAAAACCTGCCAACAATGGGATATACGGTGTTTGAGAATTGTGATGCAGATAATTGCATACTTTATGTTCCTAAAGGCACTATAGATATGTATCGCCAGTCGGACTTCGGCTATTTTAAGAACATAGTGGAGCTTGACGCTACGGGTATCAACAACCCTGCAGCATCTACCAATCTCAAGGAGATTTATCGATACACTACAAACGGCAGACGACTTCTGACTCCTACTAAGGGCATCAATGTTGTTAAATACAGCAATGGCATGGTCAAGAAAGAGTTGGTGAAATAATCATTAGGCTTATATAATTATGGGCTGGCAGATTGCGGAAAAGGTCGCAATCTACCAGCCCATAATTTATTGTGTATATAAGTTAGTGTACTATTATTTCGTACAGTCTATCTGTAGAGCACTACTCTATCATATTTCTTGTACTTCAACCTTAGACTATTCATCACAACACTTACGCTCGACATAGCCATAAGTGCGCTTGCCCACATTGGCGTTATCTGAAAATCAACGCCGAAGACATGCGGAAGTCCTGCAGCCAGTGGGATGCAGACAATGTTGTAGACGAACGCCCAAAACAGATTCTGTCGTATCATGCCTACCGTATGATGCGACAACTGACAGGCATCGGCTATGCGACGCAGGTCGTCGCCCATAAGCGTCACTTGCGCAACGTCCATTGCCACGTCGGTGCCACGCCCCATAGCAATGCTGACATCGGCAAGGGCAAGAGCCTGCGAGTCGTTGATACCGTCGCCAACCATTGCCACACGACGACCTTCGTCTTGCAGACGACGCACAATGTTCTCCTTATCCTGTAGCAGACACTGGCTCTGCCAATGGGCTATTCCAGCCTTCTTAGCCCAATAAGCGGCAGCCTCCTCCTTGTCGCCACTCATCATCCATACCTCTATGCCACGTGCCTTAAGCATGGCTATGGCCTCAACGGCATGAGGCTTGAGTTGCTCGCGATCCTCAAGTGAAATATTCTCGGCAGACTTGAAATCCACATTCTTATTAGGTATGGTGAGCGTGCCCGTCTTGTCGATAACGAGTGCGTCTACACGGCAGAGTTGCTCAACGGCTGTAGCATCCTTAACCAAAATGCCCTTTTGAGCCGCCTTGCCTATGCCAACCATCAAGGCAGTAGGCGTAGCGAGTCCCATAGCACACGGACAGGCTATGACCAATACCGACACGGCAGACAATACGGCCTGAGGAAGAACTGCCGCTCCACCAATGGCAAGCCACAGCACAAAGGTTAGTATCGAAACACCAAGCACGCAAGGCACAAAGACAAGGGCAGCACGATCGACAAAACGCTGCACGGGAGCCTTCGAGCCTTGCGCCTCCTGCACCATACGTATTATTCCTGCAAGCACCGTCTGCTGGCCTACCTGCTCAGCCCGGAAACGCAGAGTGCCCTCGCTTACTATCGTGCCAGCCAACAGACGACTGCCCGACTGCTTGAGTACGGGCACCGGTTCGCCCGTTATCATCGATTCGTCTACATAACCCTCACCTGTGCTTACAGTTCCGTCGACAGGTATTTTCTCGCCTAGGCGCACCTCTACAATGTCGCGTGCGGCTACAGTAGCAAGTGGCACATCGTGTACTTCGTCGTCAACTACCACGTGTGCCTGCTTGGGCACAAGTCCCATAAGCGAGCGTATGGCTGAGGCTGTAGACCGCTTGGCACGCTGTTCAAGACAGCGACCTGTGAGCACGAAGGTAACAATCATCACCGACGCATCGTAATAGGTGTGCCACGTTATGCCACGCGAACCCCAAAACTGCTCGCCCCAAAAAGTATTGAACACGCTGAAGCCGAACGAGATGAGGGTTGACAGCGCCACAAGCGTGTCCATATTTGCCGAACGATGCACGAGCTGACGCCAAGCATTGGCGTAGAACTGGCGTCCGCAATACACCATATTTAATAAAGCAATGATGAGAAGCACCTGGTTGGCAGCATCGTTCGAACCTACACTCACCCACCCCATCGACACCGACATGGTGAGAAGCGCCAACAGCCACGACAGTATCATACGTCGCTTCAGCTGTCGGTAGGCATTGCGTTCCAATGCGTCGACACGCGTTTCGTCATCGATAATAAGCAGATAGCCGGCACCATCAATGACGCGTTTCATATCCTTGGGCGTTACTACACGCTCGTCGTATTCTACCATGGCAGTTCGGCCAGGCAGCGATACGGCTACCGACTTCACTCCGTCCATCATCTTGAGCTTGCGCTCTACATTGGCACTGCAAGCAGCACATGCCATTCCCATTACAGGGAGTATTTTCTTTTCCATAAGTGCAAAGTTACGGCTTTTTATTATATAAGGTGTTACAGATTTAAGGATAAAGATTATAAGATTCAGAAAAACAGACTTATGGATTTTGACTTGTCTTAGGTTTGCACTACCTTTGCAAACGGAATGGAACATAACAACAGAAACGAAAACATAGCATATACAGCCGACTGCGCCATGTCGTTTTACGAACAATTGGAAGACGTGTCACAGCCGACTTCACCATACGCGAGAAATACGCCATACTGCGCGACATATTCAAACGCGTAGTAAATCAAGGCATTGCCCACAACAGCATCAACTTTATCGGTATGTTTGCCAAGCTCGACTATCTGACGAAGCAACACGGCATCCCTACCGAAACGGCTATGCTGATACACGACACGCGCAAGGAGCTGAACGCTATGCACAGCATGAGCAACGAAGAACTGGAGCAAGCGCTGGCATACAACATCAAGTCGACAGCACTACTGGTGAGCTATGTGTGTGGAGTTACGGCTATACCGCAGTCGCTCAACAGGTTGCTGCCCAAGAAGGACCGCAAGGGACGTTGGAGCAAGTTCGACATTAACCTGCTGCGCTGCATCGTACGTTCGTGGGACGACGAATACATATACGCCACAGAAGAACAGAATGCCTCGGAACTGAAGATCTGCTACGGACAGCAAAACCGTTATCTGACGCTGGGAGGAAAGGGCGACTGGACTTATCTGAAACAAATCCTGTCGGTTGACACACAGCTCAACCTCGTGCGCATCCGTATGGAGGAAGACGTGTGCATGCCCGAACTCATAATCTACGAACCCGACTATCTGATAGACATCACGACAATAGCCTCGTGCTTTGAAACATACGCCGAATCGCCATACGTGAACATGGTGAACCGACTGAAACCGCAAGCCAACACGGTGCACATCCATCTCGGTAATCTTGCTGGACGCTTCCTGGACGACACGGTACACAACCGTAACGTACCGTTCGGCGAGGGCGTTATGGAATTCTTCAAGACCAACACCATAAGCCTGACATCGTGCGACGACATGAACGACCAGGCTACTGTACAAAAGTTCTATCAGGACGCACGCCAACAGAAACAGAACATACAGAAACTCATAGGCAACGACCTGCCCAAGGAGGTGGACGAGTACGACCCGAAGGCGGTGGTGCTGGAGCCTACCTTCTTCAGCGACGTGCTCGGTATACAGGGCCGTCTCGACTTGCTGCACGAGAAGGAAGGACGCACCACGATAATAGAGCAAAAGTCGGGCAAGGGTGAATTTGTGCCTTTCTCATCGCCCGAATACAATCCCAACCGACCAGTGCCGCAAGAGAAGCATCTTGTACAGTTGTCGCTCTACCGTGCGCTGTTTAACTACGAGTTCAAGAAACACTCCGACCAGCTGCGCCACTTTATGCTGCTCTATTCGAAATATGCCGAGGGACTGGTGTCGATTGCCAATCTTCCGGAACTGACGCTGCGCGCAATACGTATGCGAAATCTGCTCACGTGGACCGATCTTACGCAGGGCGACATGGGCATCAATGTGCTGCGAAATCTAACTCCCGACAAACTCAACCGCAAAGGAACGACCGGACGGCTGTGGGATGAATGGACACGACCCGAACTGGAAAACATACTACGCCCAATACAGGAGGCTACAGAACTGGAACGGACATACTACTTCCGATTCCTAAAATTCGTGGAACGCGAACATCTGCTTGCCAAGGTGGGCAACAAGACCAAGGACGACAGTGGATTTGCAGCCATCTGGCTTGACACTCTTGAGGACAAGCGGGCGGCTGGCAATATATATGAGGAAATGACGATTGAGGAATTCGGACTCTCAGCCGATGGAATGGTGGAGAGTCTGAAACTGAAGTTTGACATGGAACAATCGGCCGACACGTCCAACTTCCGCAAGGGCGACATCGTGATAGTCTATCCATACCGTGAGGGCAACGTGCCCAACGCCTGCGCCCAAATGGTAAACCGCGCTTCGATAAAGGAGATAACGACAAAGGGCGTTGAGGTGGTGCTGCGCAATTCGCAGACCGACAAGCAGGTGTTTGATGCGCCCGAAGGCACTCGTTGGGCTATAGAGCACGACATGTTTGAATCATCAGCACGCGCTCTGTACAGCGGTCTGCACAGTTTTCTGTCGGCAAATAAGGAGCGCCGCGACTTGATACTGAGCCAACGCACGCCTACCGTAGACCAGCACGTACACATGCACGGCGAATACGGAAGGTTCAACACCCTTGTGGAACGTGCCAAGCAGTCGCGCGACATATTCCTGGTTATCGGTCCTCCGGGAACCGGAAAGACTTCGTTCGGACTACTCAACATACTGAAGGAGGAACTTACCGACGAGCATTCGAATATCGTGTTGCTGTCGTACACCAACCGTGCGGTGGACGAAATGTGCTCGAAACTGGTGGAGAGCAACATCGACTTCATACGCATAGGTTCGGAACTGAACTGCGACGAGGCTTTCCACGGCCACCTGCTCAGCCACCGAGTGGAGCAATGCCGAACTAGCAAGGAGGTAAAGGAAGTGGTAGACCGAATGCGAGTGTTCTGTGCTACCACGGCAGCGTTGAACGCCAACATACACATTTTTAAGATAAAGCACTTCGACCTTGCCATTATCGACGAGTCGTCACAGATTCTTGAGCCACACCTGATTGGTCTGCTCAGTGCCAAGTCGGGAGGCAGAAATGCCATAGAACGCTTTGTACTGATAGGCGACCACAAGCAGTTGCCTGCCGTTGTGCAACAGACGCAAGAGGAGTCGGCTGTTGACGAACCCTTGCTGCGCGACATCAACCTCACAGATTGCCGCCGATCGCTATTCGAACGGTTGCTGGCACAATTCAAGACCAATGAGGGCTACGACCCGCGCTATGTCTACATGCTCACCCGCCAGGGACGTATGCACCAGACAATAGCCGAGTTTGCCAACTATGCCTTCTACGGCAACCGCCTTGAAGTGGTGCCGTTGCAACATCAGACGTTGCCATACAGTCCGACAGCATCCACCAACGGAATAGCACAACTGCTGAGTATGCGACGTGTAGCGTTCGTGTCAGCACCACGCCCAAGAACTTCGGCTTCGGTGAAGACCAATCAGGTGGAAGCAGAAATGATTGCTGCAACGGTAGTCGAGATTTACAGACAAACACAGGAGTGGTTTGACGAAAACCAGACTGTAGGTGTCATTGTACCCTACCGCAACCAGATTGCTACTGTGCGCAGCGCCATCGACCAGTCGGGCATTGCCGTACTGCACAACATCACCATCGACACGGTAGAGAGATATCAAGGCAGTCAGCGCGACTATATTATCTACGGATTCACTGTGCAGCAATACAATCAGCTGAACTTCCTCACCAACAACGTGTTCGTGGAGGACGGAATGGTGATTGACCGCAAGCTGAATGTGGCAATGACACGCGCCCGACTGCAACTGCTTATGGTGGGTAATGCCGACATTCTGATGGAGAACTTCACGTTCTACAAACTATTGATGTATCTGAAGGAGAAGGATTGTTTCTTCGACATCCCACCTATCGAGTATTGCAAAGGCGAATTCAAGGTTAAAGAACTTGAGGTATCAGCTGCAAGCAACGGACTTCTTGGACTGGGCGAGGATTTCGAGAAGACAATTATCAACTACGGACGACATGACTTTGAAACGCCACAGACTGCCTACAACAGGCAGATTGACCAGTCTGTAGTGGTGTCTGCCGAAGACCAAGTACAAATGTATTGTCATTACTACATGCCACAATACCTAAAGGAAGCCGAAACCGTGTGGCACAAGATGCATCAGAGCATTATGAAGATGGCTGAAAGTTGTGGCAAGCATGTTGTAATGATTGACACAGGTTGCGGTCCGGCTACATTCGGCATTGCCTTCGCCCAGCGCTTTGCAGCAGAAATGAACAAGATAGAATACGTCGGAGTGGATACGTCTGAAGAAATGCTACGCATGGGCGAACGGCTGTTCAACGAGCGTCAAACCAGCAACCAACAGCCAAGCGAGAAGCAATGGCCGAACGTTGAACATCGGTTTACAAGCAGTATTGACGAGGCTGCTGACATTCTAAAGTCAGACAATGAAACAGAAGAAAGCTGTCTGCTGTCGCGATTCGTTGTGTTCAACATTGCCCATCTGTTTGCCTGCATCGACGGCAATATGGCTGAAACATTGGCAATGAAAATCAACGGAATTATCAAACGCCATCCACAGTACAAGTACACCGTGGTGGTGACAGATAACGATTTCGACCGCAGAATGAGGTCGTACGGGGTGTTCAAGAGATGCGTAAATAATTAGGAACAAAAAAGAAATCCCCAAAGAGGGCGAGTGCTTGCGGGGTGTGGGTTACTCGTTCTCTTTGGGAAATGTTCTTGCAGATAATTTGTACGTAGTCAATCAATCATTGCGACTTGATTAATTGTACCAAATGGATGAATCTATACGATCCACACGAAACTGACGATCGTCTTCTTCGTTGTAGATATTGTCGAGCTCAAATGATTCAAAATCATACACTCTCTTTGTTGTTCTCATAATGCCATCCTCCCTTTCTGGCCTATGTCTCATTGTCGGCCGTTTTAGATTAATACTGGAGATGTGAGACTTCACCCTTTTTAGTTTTTAAGATATTGCAAATATAGCGGTTTAAATCGATATTTGCAAGTATTTCACATCATATTGCTTACATTTTTAAACTTATTTTACCATAATTGCAACGTTATTCAATTTTTATGTCATTTCACGAAATGCACTACGCACTATTGGAATAGCAATGATAAACGTGACTACATCGCACACCGCCTGACACATAGCAATGCCCATAAGTCCGAAGAGATGTGGAAGAATAAGTATAAAAGGAATGAAAACAAGACCCTTGCGAGCCGACGAAAGCACATTGGCACGTAGGGGACGACGCGTGGTCTGAAGCATCATATTGCCTACCATAATGTAGGCATTGAGCGGATAGACGGCAAGATGCCAACGCAACGCCGTGCTGCCAATAGCTATTACGATAGCGTCATCGCGAAAAACGGCTATGGTCTGTTCGGCAAAGCAAAAGAATACTGCTGAAAAGAACAACAAAAAGATGAAGCCTACACGCACAGTAAACCAAAAGCCATGACGTAAACGGTTGTACAGGGCGGCTCCATAACAATAGCCACAGAAGGGTTGGAAACCCTGACCAAGACCTACAATGACTGCCATGACAAACATTGTGACACGACTTACAATAGACATGGCTGCCACAGCAGCATCGCCATAACCTGCTGCAGCAACATTAAGAAGAACGACGGAAATGCTTGCCAATCCCTGTCGCGACAACGAAGGCGAACCGCCATATACTATCTCACGCACATAATGCCAATGCAGAGAGAAGAATCGTGGACGAAGACGCACCCCAGCAGTAGCACGAAAATGACACATTGCAAGCAATATGGCCACGCTCACAATCTGTCCGATGACGGTAGCAAGCGCTGCTCCACGCAGTCCAAGATTGCAAGCGAATATCAATATTGGGTCGAGCACGACATTGAGCAACGCTCCGCTGATGATGCCCCACATTGCATAACGGGCATTGCCCTGCATGCGCAATTGGCTGTTGAGTGTGAATGAGGCTATCTGAAAAGGAGCGCCAAGCAATATGATAGCCATGTATTGCTCGGTGAAAGGAAGGCTGGTGGCTGTGCTACCAAGCAATAGTGAGAGTGGGCGCAAGAAGAATAATGCAAGGATGGCAATCAAAATGCCTGTCAGCAAAGCATAAACCAATCCGGTAGTGGCCATCGACGAGGCATTGTCGGTGCGACGTGCTCCAAGTTCGCGCGACATATAGGCACCACTGCCATGTCCGAAGAAAGAACCTATGGCCTGAATAAGCGACATCAATGGAAAGACGATACCTACTGCGGCAGTCGACTGTGTGTTGAGCTGACCGACGAAGTAGGTATCGACTATAACATAAAAGCATGTCACAAGCATAGAGACAATCGTAGGCACTGCCATCGTAAGGATGACACGTGATACGGGTGCCTGCGTGAGAAATTCGTAATTGTCCCTATGTCGTGGTTGCATACTAATCCTTCAACGAATAGACTATTGTAGTTACTACTCTTACTTTCTTAATATATGGAGTGTTCTGGTCGCGATCCTCAATAGAGAACTGTCCCTGGTCGGCCGATACTATCTTATTGAGATTGCTCTTCGAGTTCTTGGCAAACTGCTCGGCTGTCTTTTCGGCATTGGCTATTGCCTCCTCCATCATCTTAGGCTTCATGTCGCGGAACGACACATACTCATACTTAACAGGATTGTCCCAACCACCATCAACAATAGCTATACCCTCCTTAAGCAATTCGCCCTGACGTGCAATGATTGAACGCACAAGCTTCACATTGCGCGATGTAACGGTGATGACCGACGTAATATTGTAACGATAGGTGCGACGGTTGTCGCTGTATTGGTCGGCAGTCTGGTCGATAACCTTAGGAGCATTAACGCTTATCTCCTCAGCCTTGATGCCGTTAGCAATAAGGAAATGCTTGATTTTCGACTGGGTGTTGCCAAGACGCGTATAAAGCTCAGGCAACTCATTACCTATCTCTTTCGAGACAATAGGCCACGTCACCTTGTCGGCGTCAACCTCCTTCTCAGCCAATCCCTTCACAGCAACCTTGCGGTCCTTATTGGCAAAATTGTCAATACCGCCCTTGATACAGAAACCAAGGACTACAATGCTCAATGCTATCAGCGCGGAGCATAAAATGGATCTGTTGTTGTTCATAAGCAAATATTTTAAAAAGCATACTCAAATCATACCACTCCCCTCCCTACGGGGGAGGGGCTGGGGGTAGGGCTTGTGCCTTCTACTCCACCAACGTCTGCACGATTCGCTCAGCCGAACGTCCGTCCCAGCGTTCCGGAATGCCGCAATGCTTCCATTCGCCATTTACCATACGAGTCATTTCCTCGCCAAGCAGTACTGGATCCTCGCCTACAAGCACATTAGAGCCAGTCTTAACTGTCTCAATATGCTCGGTATAGCTGTTGAGCGTAATGCAGGGTACGGTATTGAACGTTGCCTCCTCGGCCACATTGCCCGAATCGGTAACAATGCCGAGAACATGGGCTGTGAGATAGCCGAACTCAAGGTAGCCGAGCGGATTGACTATGTGTAGTCCGTTAAAAAGCAAAGGATTTTCGTTGACTATCTTCTGCACAGCATCGGCTGCCAACTTGCGTAGCGGTGCTACAACTGGAATATCGCCAGCATGCGACATCATGCTTAGCAATAGCGAGCGCAACTCGTCGGTTTTGGCAATAAGAGCCTTACGGTTTAGGGTGAAAACGATATAGTTGTTCTCGGTCAACTGTAACTCGTCCATAACGGCAGGACGAACAAAGCGTTGATGATTAAAGCGCAATGTGTCCATCAGTATGTTGCCCACCTGATATATCTTAGACGATTCTGCTCCCTCACGAGTAGCGGCGCTGCTGCCACCTATACCTGCTGTAAATAGAAGGTCAGACAATCCATCTATCACGAGTCGGTTTATCTCCTTAGGCATGTTGATATCAAACGAGCGTGTGCCAGCCACAAGATGAGCCAAACGTATGCCCTGCTTCTTGGTTACGATAGCCGCAGCCATTGTAGACGCAAGGTCGTCTACTACAATTACGGTATCTGTCTTATTCTCTTGCAAATAGCGCTCGAATGCCGACATCACCTGTCCTGTAAGCTCATTAAGGTTCTCGCAGTCTACGCCAAGATAGACATCAGGGCGCGACATCTGCAAGTCGTCAAACAATGATGCCTCAAGTGTAGGGTCGTCTTCACGTCCTGCATACACAAGGCTGTGATCTACTCCAGCTGCATCCATTGCACGAAGAATGGGAGCCACCTTTATAAAGTTGGGACGTGCACCAACAAAAATACAAATGTTCATGTGAGTTGTTTGTTTATTATTTTTGCCATGTCAGAATTCTCGCTTATCTTAGTGTTGCAAAAACAAACAAGAGAACCCGACAATAGACATGGCAAAAATACAAATTATATCTGAGAAACTCACTCCTTTGGGAGGAATATTTTCGGGTCGTGGAGCTTTTTTGACTCCAGACACATTTTCTTGCCATGGCAAAACTTTAGTAAACTTAGCTCTGCTCATATGGCTTAACGAAAGCCTTCGGTTACTATAGTTTCGCAAGTGAATATCCACAATCATAAATTAACTTAATTTTGGAATAAAACAGGCTCTAAAACTTGTGTAACTCACAGAAAATGAGTATCTTTATAATCGTTAAAGAATAAAGACATCATTTCATTTTCTAAATTTTCGGAGGAACGATTATGACTAAGACAAGAGAAATCTACCGTTGCACGGTTTGTGGCAACGTGGTAGAGGTTGTGAATCCCGGAGCCGTGCTAAGTTGCTGCGGTCAGCCCATGAAACTGATGAAGGAGAACACCACGGATGCGGCAAAGGAGAAGCATGTGCCAGTGATAGAACCTATCGAGGGCGGCTATCGTGTAAAGGTGGGAAGCGTAGAGCATCCGATGCTACCAGAGCATTATATCCAATGGATAGAATTGCTCACTCCTACCGATGTACTTCGCCATGAGCTAAAGCCAGGCGAGAAGCCAGAGGCAATCTTCCTAACAGATGCCAAAGAGGTATCGGCTCGCGAGTATTGCAACCTGCATGGGTTGTGGAAAGGAGATGCCAACACATAAGCTTTAAATAAGGCATATTTCGAGTTCATTGCCGACAGCGACATTGTGAGGAATATTATAGATGCCGAAAAGAGCACAACAATTATACCAATGATTAGTAATACATTGCGTCCTGAACTGAGAATTGTTTGTTGGTAAGGTATCATATTCTTTGCGTTTAAATCTTCTGCAAAGATATAGATAAAATTTGGTATTGATGTGTTGCATTCCTATAGTAGGTGTTGCATTCCTACCCAAAAAGGTGTTGCATTCCTATGAATGCAACACCTTTTTGGGTGTAATATAATAAAAATAAGGTGTTAGCCCTCCCCATATGGGTAGGAGTCAAGGGTGCAGCTTTTACTTCTCCTCCTTAAACAGTTCCTTTATACCTCCCAAGCTGCCCAGCATATTTGTAGCCTCAAACGGCAGGAAGACCGTCTTTGTCTTGTCGCCCTCTGCAAGCTGCTGCATCATCTGTATATACTTCTGTGCAAGCAGATAGTTGGCAGGATTAGTGCTCTTGCCCACAGCCTCGGTAATCTTCTCGATGGCAATAGCCTCTGCCTCTGCCTTGCGAATACGAGCCTGAGCCTGGCCCTCGGCACGGAGTATCTCCTGCTGCTTGGCAGCCTCAGCGCGGTTGATGGTAGAAGTCTTCTCTCCCTCCGACTTGAGGATTTCGGCCTGCTTCTGTCCCTCGCTTGTTAGAATAGTGGCACGCTTGTTGCGCTCTGCTTGCATCTGTTTCTCCATAGCCTGAAGAACGCTTGACGGCGGAATAATGTCCTGCAACTCTACACGGTTCACCTTAATACCCCACTTGTTGGTAGCATCGTCGAGCACGGCACGCAGCTTTGTGTTGATAGTGTCGCGCGATGTAAGGGTCTGGTCGAGCTCCATCTCGCCGATGATATTACGCAGAGTGGTCTGTGTGAGTTTCTCGATAGCGTTAGGCAGATTGTTGATTTCGTAAACGGCCTTGAATGGGTCTACTATCTGGAAGTAGAGCAAGGCATTAATCTGCATCTGGATATTATCCTTAGTGATTACGTTCTGCTTGTCGAAATCGTACACCTGTTCGCGCAGGTCGATAGTGGTAGAATAGGCATAGCGTCCACGATACATAGTTACTATAGTCTTGGCACGATCGATGAACGGAATGATGATATTTATACCCGGACTGAGCGTGGCGTAGTACTTACCAAGACGCTCTACAATTTTTGTCTCACTCTGAGGAATGATAACAACAGCCATCTTCACAAAAATGACTGCAAGCACTACCAGTGCAATAAGAATGATTGTCATGATTTCCATTGTACTAATGTTTTAATTGTTAATGATTAGTGTTTATTTTTCGGGAACCACCTTTATGATGATGCTCTCACGTCCAACGATGCGCACCTTAGTGCCTATTTCAAGGTCGGCAGCGCAGTCCGACTGAGCCTTCCAGTCGTCGCCGTCAAGTTTCACGCGTCCATAGCCACCAGCCTTAATTGCCTCTGTCACCTCACCTGTACGACCAATGATGGCATCGGCATTGCTCACACGACGGTCGGCATCATGATTGAGCAGAGCTACCAGGCTGGGTCGAAGATAGAAGATGGAAAGCACGCTGAACATCGCAAACACCACTACCTGTAACCAGAACGGTGCTGCAAACAAAGACGCTATAAGAGCAATGACTGCTCCGATGCCAAAACAGGTGATGTAGAAATCGCCCGACGACATCTCCATTATAAGACACACCATTGCCACTAATGTCCATATAGCCCAAAGGTGTTGCAACAGATATTCTACCATAATAAGATGAGGGTTTAAGGGTTATTTTTTATTAAATACAATATTAAGCCTTACAGTTTGGTCATGTGGTAGCCCAACGTCTTCAGCTCTACTGCCACGCCCATGACAAACATCTGATGCAAAGCTGCTGTGAAAGCTCGCATGGCAGCAGCTGTGCCTGGCTCGAGACACATGTGCGACATCATATTATATGTACGCGAAGCACTCTCTGCCACGGCATCGTTAATCTTCTTGCGACTGTCGGCATCAAGACAAAGCACCTTGTCGAGAATGTAGTCGTCCATATGGTCGAAGTCGATACGGTCGCGCAGATACAGATACAAATCGGGCACCTTTCCATATACCTCCCATTCCACATCCCAATACTTTGCCACAGCCATGCCTATGAACATCATCCATCCCAATGCCACCGACGGATAGCCTGTATTGTACTCGCGTATGCCGTCAGTCATATAGCTTTGGCCTATCTTAAACCACAGGTCGTCGAGATCGGGAGTTTCCGGCATACGCTCGTCTACCAAGTCAAGTGTACGCAAGTAGCCGTAAAGGTCGTCGTGGAATCTCTGTTCTACTGGGTTGTCGTATTTTATATTGCTCATTTCGTTGTTATTTTTTCTTTCATACATTAATTAATATGTGCCATTAATCTGCACCGGCTCTACAATACACTCGTCAGGCCAGTGTGGAAGAAATAGCAAAGGATGCTCCTTGCCACCGAGAAAACTCCAATCCACACTCTTTAGGAAGTCGAAGTCAGGTCGTCCGAAATCAAACGAACGTCCGTATAGCATTATCGCCCCACGGCTGTTGTCTATCTTCCACAACCCACCGCCAAAGGGACAGCGTTCGCCTTTGTCAAGCAAATCACGATGCATATAGACATTGCCAAACTTCATTACTCCATCTTGGTTTATTATAAATTTCTGATACATAGTGTAAAATTACATATAAAATCAGACAACAGCAACGAAAGTAACAAAATTTTATGTTTTTATTTTCATAAAACAACACCATGTTAGGTCTTCTGTGTTTTTATGTGTACCTTTGCAAGTCAAAAAACAATAAGAACAATAATTAAAAATGAGACGCATTACGATTCTACTTATTGCAATATACTGTAATATTGCACTTTATGCACAGAGAAGTACCATAACTACAATACAAAAAACTGCTATAGAAAAACCACAGCCAGCAGTTGTTCCGTTCTGGCCGACAACTCTAAACAGCAAAATATCCGAAATGAGCAAACTGCCACAAGACGAAGCTGACAACATAATAACAAACAATACTCCAGCAAAGGCTGTACACTTATTAACAAACCTGGCTAAACAAAAAGCTTCAGCTGAGCGCGATGCTATTTTGGCGCGAATACTGATGAATACCGAACATGCTACACTGACACCAGAAGAACGATATCTTATTCTTCGCGATGCCGATGCGCTGACATCCGACCACAACCTACGCAACAAGATTATCATAGAAATGGGCAACACTCACTGCATTCAAGCTTTGGCTTATATACGCAAGTACTACGGCGATGCTAACTTGTCTGATGCTCTGGCTATTGCTTTAACAGAAATAATTAGTTCACATCCCGAAGCCAACGCTGGCAAATATGTCTACACTCTTCTCAATTCGGCAAAGCAGTCGTTTATCCGCCACTATGATGAAGAAGGCGTCAACAAACACATTGACCAAATTCTTACTGCCATCAACAACTGGCAAGCCGAAGGTGGTTACAATCAAAACCACACTGAAGAAACCCACATGGGGAAACGTGGTTTTTGGATTATCCACGAAGAACTTGCTGACTTTGACATTACATTCGATTGGCTAACCGACGGTGATTTGATACTAGACCTACACTCAGTACCAATACTCGTATTTAACCGTCAACATGGAGTACGCTTATACAAAAGCGACAAATGGAACAAGTTCACAAGCAACAACAATTGGTGTACTACCAATATTAACGTTACAGCCGACAACATCACAGTATCTGTAAACGGACAGAAAGTTATAGACAATGTGCATTTAACCAATGCCAATGTGGAAGCAAACAACAACAAGACCGGATTGGTAAAATTCCTTGCAGACGACAATGGAGCTGTAATAAGCCAATACTGTTTTCTTAAGAAATAAAAGAATAACTACGAAAAAGGTTCAGCTTCGCAAAGCCGAACCTTTTTTTATATTTCAATTTTTATATACCAAAAATTCTCTTAACTGTAGCGTTTGTAGTATCAGCCACACATTGTGGATCGACACCGTAGCATTCTGCAAGTTTCTGCAATACATAAGCTACATACGCACTCTCGTTGCGCTTGCCTCGCATTGGCACAGGCGCCATGTATGGCGAGTCGGTTTCGAGAACAATACGATTGAGTGGCACCACACTTGGCAACACTTCGGGCAAATGGCTCTTCTTGAAAGTCAATACACCACCGATACCAAGAACAAATCGTTCAAACTGTAACAACTCATCAGCCTCGTGCTCATTGCCTGTAAAGCAATGGAAAACGCCACCCGGCAATTCATCAGCATAACGTCGCAGCATGCTTACCATCTCGTTCTGTCCCTTACGACAATGAATCATAAGCGGCAGACGAGTCTCTATCGACCATTGCACCTGACGCTCAAAAGCCATAAGTTGCTCTTTCTCAAACTCGCGCGACCAATAATAGTCTATCCCCACCTCACCTACAGCTATAAAAGGATGACCGGGCTTCAGACGCTTGTACATCTCGTCAAGCACACTGCTCCAATCAGCCTTTACTTCTTCGGGATGCAAACCAATCATCGGATAGGCATAGCCAGGAAAGCGATTGCAGGTTTCTACCACGGTATCGACCGACTTAAGGTCGATAGCCGGCACAAACACCTTGCTCACTCCAGCCTCACGAGCTCTATCGACAACCTCATGCAGGTCGGCAGCAAATTCCTCGCCATCAAGATGCGTGTGTGTGTCTATGAAGTTCATATTTTGTTTTCTCCTTTACGATAATAATATATCAAGCCATATTTACGACACTCATCATAGCGTGTCTCAGGCGGCAACTCTGCAAAGCGAGCCTCGACAGTATTCCAGATATCAACAATCAGTGCATCAGTCTGCTCACGCAAAGCCTTCAGTTCAGTAAGCGTGCGGTCGGCCTTGTCGTTAAGTATGCGCTGCTGTTTGTGAATGTCGGCAAATATATCATAATGCGTTGCCACCATACCAATGGTAGGATTATATATAGGGCGACCTCCTGCTGCAATGCGCTTCTTCTCGCCTTCTATCACCTTTGGAGCTATACGGCAAGCATCCTCCACATTATGCAACAGACGCAATGTCTCATCGGCATTATCTATGGCATAATATTCGCTCAGTGCCGAGCTCTTTATTTCGCCACGCTCTACGCCCATAAGTAGCACACGCACAAAGTGCTGCAGATACATCATCATGTGCTTCTGCGGTTTGGCTACACGCTTGTAGTTGCGCATCTGAGCCTCATAACACAACAGAAATTGGCTGCTCAGTGTTTTCAGTCGGTCGTGCAGTTTCTTTGCCTGAGTTATGACATCCATACTGATAAATCTGCTTTTGGCAGCATAAACGTCATTATTGTCAAGCAGCACTCCAAGCGAACGTAGGCGGGCAGTGTCTGTCTTAGGAAATCTACGGTAGGGCACTTTTTAATGATTAATTATTAATGAGTAATGATTAATATGATGATTGGATGAAATACGAACAATTAATACTTACGCTTCATCATACGCTGTGCATAGGCTGCCAGTTCAGCCTTGCGCTCATCCGATACACTCACTGCTTCGAGATACTTACGGCTCTCATCGAAATATTGTGCAATCTTATCCTGTGCCAATCGGTCTATACCAATCTCGTTGTACAGTCTTGTCACAGCTGCAATCTTTTCCTCACGATCAAAAGTCTCTGCATTCACCCAACGTTCCAGTTCGGCACGCTGCTCAGCATTGGCACGATTAAAGGCGTTGATGAGCATATAGGTCTTCTTGTTCGATGTGATGTCACCTCCAATTGCCTTGCCAAACACCTTTGGGTCGCCATATACGTCAAGATAGTCGTCCTGCAACTGGAAAGCCAGGCCAATACGCTCGCCAAACTTATAAAGGTTCTCGGCATCCTCGTCGGATGCGCCTGCCAACACAGCACCAATCTTCAATGCACACGCAAGCAGCACACTTGTCTTGAGACGAATCATCTCAATATATTCATCTTCTGCCACATCATTGCGATGCTCGAAGTCCATATCATACTGCTGACCCTCGCCTATCTGCAATGCAGTTTCTGTAAAGATATTGAGTACTTGCGCAAGATAAGTCTTATCACACTGTGCCATACGCTGATAAGCCAGCACAAGCATTGAGTCGCCAGACAGGATTGCTGTGTTAGCGTCCCACTTGCAATGTACTGTCTGATGACCACGACGTATCGAAGCATTGTCCATCAAGTCGTCATGAAGCAATGTATAGTTATGATAGGTTTCAAGGGCACATGCCGGCATCAGTATGCTTTCAGGATTGTCCTTGAACATATTGTAGCCCAGAAGCATCAGTACTGGACGAATGCGCTTGCCTCCCATAGAGAGAACATAACGTATCGGATCGTAAAGCGACTCAGGTTTGCGATCGTAAGCAAGATTATCAAGAAAATCATTCACTTGCTTCAATATTTCATCAGCAGTCTTCATAATATCTTTTTAATATATCTTTTGTTCAATTATTAATGTCAATTGTTATACAATAATGATTATAATGCGAATTCAACAGGAATTGCCATCATTGTGCGGCACGGGCGATTATTGGCTATGGCTGGCTTCCAGCGTGGCATCCTACGCATTACACGCATGGCTTCACGGTCGAGCAGTGGGTGAGCCGACTCAGACACCTTCAAATCGCTTGTTGTACCATCGCTATTTACAATGAACGTAATGACTACACGCCCTTTTATTTTCTGGTTTTGTGCCACATAAGGATACTTCAGATTGTCGGTGAGCCATTTCACGAATGCCGACATTCCACCTGGGAACTCGGGCAATTGCTCGACAATACGGAAGTTGAGTGGATTGTCACCCAAGTCTACAGCAACAGGCTGCGGTGGGGTTTTATCGTCGCCATCAGACTTTTCTGTAGCAGCTTCCTCACCTCCGTCCTCTCCCTCAATGCGCTTTTGGGTTATATCATTGAGTTTCTCCATCTCTGTCTTATGCTCTACCACTTCCAGTTTCTTCGCATCAACCTTATTCGGCTTAGCGTCGACAGCAGCCACCTTATCAGTTCGATTGGGCACGGGTATATACTCCTTCTCTTTCGAGAGTTTGTCCAAAAGACTTGACATATCAATTTCTGGCTCTGCCAAGGTTCTGTATTCCAGTGCGGCAAGAAACAGCAACAGAGGCAATACGAGTCCCACTATAAAAAACAGAGGACGCCATCTATCCAAATCGGCACGCCGTGACTTTTTCTCTTCCACTCCTTAATAATCTATTATTGTTTTTATCTTTATTACAGGGCCGGGGTGAAGCCTCTGTTTTGCAAAGTTACACAATGTCTGGCACAAAAAGTAACGAAACATCATAAATTATTCTTTATGCCAACAGCTTTTCCCGTTTTTGCTTAGTTACGATTTTGCCATCTTCTAAAAAATGTTTAATTTTGCAGTCGTTTACAGGAAACTATTGTTTTATATTCAATTCATTTCAACACTAAAAATTTGAGGATGAAGACATTCGATTTCAAACCCCAGCTGTTTACGACACTTAAGTCGTACAACCGTAAGACGTTCATGAGCGACCTCATGGCGGGTATCATTGTGGGCATTGTGGCCCTGCCGCTTGCCATTGCATTTGGTATCGCCTCGGGCGTAACGCCTGAAAAAGGCATCATCACGGCTATAGTAGCCGGATTCATCATCTCGCTGCTCGGCGGCAGCAAAGTACAGATTGGAGGTCCTACGGGTGCTTTCATCATCATCATATACGGCATCATACAGAAGTACGGCCTTGAGGGTCTCACCATAGCCACACTTATGGCAGGCGTATTCCTAATTATGTTTGGCGTGCTGAAACTTGGCACCATCATCAAGTACATCCCCTACCCTATTGTTGTAGGATTCACCAGCGGTATTGCCGTTACCATCTTCACCACACAGATAAAGGACCTCTTTGGACTGACCATCGACTCTGTACCGTCCGACTTCATCGAGAAATGGGGTTGCTACATCTCGCATTTCTCTACAGCCGACCTGTGGTGCTCACTCGTGGGTATCGTGAGCGTTATAATCATTGCCATCACCCCTAAGTTCAGCAAGAAGATACCAGGCTCGCTCGTTGCCATCATCATCATGACCATTGCAGCCTTGATACTAAAGACCTACTTTGGCGTTACCTCAATCGAGACCATCGGCGACCGCTTCAGCGTGAGCAATGCTATTCCCGATATGCAGGTTCCGACAATGACATGGGAGACAATTAAGAGCCTTGTTGCACCTGCACTCACCATTGCAGTGCTTGGCGCCATCGAGTCGTTGCTTTCAGCCACAGTGGCCGACGGTGTAATTGGCGACCACCACAACTCTAATACAGAGCTTATAGCTCAGGGTGTGGCAAACCTTGCCTCGCCTCTCTTCGGCGGTATTCCTGCCACTGGAGCCATTGCCCGTACAATGACCAACATCAACAACGGTGGCCGTACACCTATTGCAGGCATTATCCATGCTGTAGTGTTGCTGCTCATCTTCCTCTTCCTCATGCCACTTGCCAAGTACATACCGATGGCTTGTCTTGCCGGTGTACTCGTCATCGTGTCATATGGAATGTGTGGATGGCGCTCGTTCGTAGCACTTATGAAGAACCCTAAGAGCGACGTCACCGTGCTGCTCATCACATTCTTCCTCACCATCATCTTCGACCTTACCGTAGCTATTGAGGTGGGACTTATCATAGCCTGTCTGCTCTTCATGAAGCGTATGTCGGAGACTACCGACGTGAAGGTTATCATGGACGAAATCAACGAGGAGTCGGACATCGTCAAGGGTAATCTTGAGCACCTTACAATCCCGCAGGGCGTTGAGGTATACGAAATCAACGGTCCTTACTTCTTCGGTGCCGGCAACAAGTTTGAGGAGATTATGGCCACCTTCGGCGACCGTCCAAAGGTACGTATCATCCGTATGCGCAAAGTACCATTTGTCGACTCAACCGGTATTCACAACCTTACCAACCTCTGCCTTATGAGTAAGAATGAGGGCATACAGATTGTACTGTCGGGAGTAAGTCCTAAGGTACACAGCCAGCTCGAAAAGGCCAAGTTCTACGACCTTATCGGAGAGGACAACATCTGCAGCCACATCAACCTGGCACTTGAACGTGCCAAGGAAATCATAAAGTGAGATAATAAAACGAGACAATAAAATGTGGCATTTATCGTTTATTTATTAACTTTGCACCATATTATATAAACGATGAAAAGATTTTTAACCGCATTTTATATACTTACATTCGCCAGCATCGCCACAATGTGCGCTCAGGAAAGCCAGACGCTATATAATTTTCTGCGCCTTCCGGTTAGTGCGCACGCTGCGGCGCTGGGTGGCGACAATACTTCGCTTATCGAGGACGACGCTTCGCTGACTTTTCACAACCCAGCCTTGCTGTCGTCGGTAAGCGACAAGACCATCGGATTCAACTTCATGACTTACATGTCGGGCTCGATGGTAGCAAGCGCATCATTCAATCGCAATATCGGTGAAAAGATTTCGTGGGCCGTAAGTGGACAGTTTATCAATTACGGCACGATGCGACAGACTGATGCCAACAATCAACAGACTGGAGAATTTTCGGCTAAAGACATTGCCGTTAGCGGACATTTCTCATATATGCTCGGCAGTCGCATTGCTGGCGGCATTGCTGCCCGATTCATCACTTCATACATAGGCGATTACAACTCACTGGCTATGGGTGTCGACCTCGGTCTCAACTATTACGACCCCGATACCGAATGGTCGGTTTCTGCCGTGGCACGCAACCTTGGTGGACAACTCAAGGCGTATGATGACGACTTTGAGAGCATGCCTATCGACCTACAAGTAGGTGCAAGCAAGAAATTTGAAAACATGCCTTTCCGACTGTCGGCAACACTTGTCGACCTCAATCATTGGAACTACAACTTTATCAACCACCTCGTACTCGGTGTCGACGCCGTCATATCGGAGTCGATATGGATCGGTGGTGGCTACAACTTCCGTCGGGCTCATGACATGAAGATTGAATCGGCAGACGGCAAGAGTTCGCACGGTGCAGGTCTATCGTTTGGTGCCGGACTAAATCTAAGCCGCGTCAAGATAAACCTTGCATATGGCAAATACCACGTGTCGAGCTCGTCGATAGTGGTGAATGCAGCGTTCAACCTTTGAAAAGTAAAAAGGTAAAAATGTAAAATGGTAAAAAGAGAATTATATAAAACTATATACTGGAATGAAGAAAATTGTGATAGCCATTGACGGTTACTCGTCGTGCGGAAAAAGCACAATGGCAAAAGATCTTGCCCATGAGGTGGGCTATATCTACGTTGACACTGGCGCTATGTATCGTGCCGTGACACTGTTTGCAATGCGCAACAACCTCTTCGACAGCAACGACACCATCGATGCAGAACGTCTGGAGCAGCTTCTGCCACAGGTACAGATTTCGTTCAAACTGAATGCTGAGACTGGTCGTCCTGAAGCTTGCCTCAACGGCGAGGTTGTAGAACATGCGATACGCTCGCTTGAGGTATCGCAGCATGTCAGCCCCGTAGCAGCGTTGCCGTTCGTACGTGCCAAACTGGTGGAGCAACAGCAGGCTATGGGTCGTGAGAAAGGCATCGTTATGGACGGACGCGATATAGGAACCGTTGTATTCCCCGATGCCGAGCTGAAGATTTTCGTTACAGCCACAGCTGAGATACGTGCTATGCGCCGATACAAGGAACTTCAGGCTAAAGGAATGCCTGCCGACTTCGACGACATCCTCAAGAATGTAGAGGAGCGCGACTACATCGACACCCACCGCGCCACATCACCACTGCGTCAAGCCGACGATGCCCTGGTGCTCGACAACAGCAATCTGACCATTGCCGAACAGAAGCAGTGGCTCATGAAGATGTTTGAAGAAAGAACCAAATAACGAAGTTTGAAGACTAAAAACCAAACAAATGGAAAAGCTACAAAACGAATATTTGACAGTTGAAGTGTCCGACCTTGGTGCCGAACTTCAGAGTATAAAGGACGCCAACGACAAGGAATATCTTTGGCAGGGCGACGACAAGTATTGGGGCAGACGCTCACCGATTCTCTTCCCTATAGTATGCGGATTGTGGAAAGGCACCTACCGCACCGAGGGCGAGACCTATCAGTTGGGACGTCACGGATTTGCACGAGACATGAACTTCAAGGTTCTGCGCCAAACCGGCCACAGCGTCACCTATGTACTGCACGAGACCGAGAACACGCTACGTCAATATCCCTACCGCTTCATCCTATCAGTCACCTACAAGTTGGTTGACAATGAGGTACACGTAATCTGGCACGTACACAATACAGACACCCGTGAGATGCACTTCCAGATAGGCGCACATCCAGCCTTCAATCTGCCGGGCATCAACGAGGGCGAACCCATCAAGGGTGTGCTGCGCTTCGACAACACCGACGAGATTGACCGCATCTACGGCAATCATGACGGCTGCATAACCGACGACCGCTATCCGTTGCCCACACTTGAAGGCGGACTGCTGCCATTCAATGAGGAGACCTTTAAGGACGACGCCATCGTCATCGACCACTGTCAGCTTCACTCAATCGAGATACTCAACCCGCAGGATGCCCGTCCTGTAGTTACCGTGAACTTCAACACACCTTGTGTAGGCATATGGACCCCCTACGGCAAGAATGCCCCCTTTATCTGCCTCGAACCGTGGTATGGCGTTCACGACCACTACGAATATAAGGGACAGTTCCGCGACAAATATCTCATGAACCATCTGCAACCCGGAGCTTCGTTTATGAGCGAATACGTCATAAAAATAGGCGAGTAGGAAAAACTACTCGCCCTATATCTATACCTCCATGTAGGCGGCACACATCTCGGCACAGCGTTCGCCATCGACACCAGCCGACACGATGCCGCCTGCATATCCGGCACCCTCGCCACATGGGAACAGTCCATGTATGCGCACATGCTGCAATGTCTCACGGTCGCGCACAATGCGTACCGGCGACGATGTACGCGTCTCAGTGGCTATCATCACAGCCTCGTTGGTGAGGAAGCCGTGACTCATCTTGCCAAACTTCTTGAATCCTTCCTGCAATCGCTTGCTCACCTGACGTGGCAACCAGAAGTGCAACGGTGACGATATCAGTCCCGGTGCATAGCTGCTCTTTGGCAAGTCGTACGAAAGACGGCCGTTGACAAAATCAGCCATACGCTGCGCCGGAGCCGTCTGTTTCATATTGCCCTGCTGCCAGCATGCACGCTCAAGCTGCTCCTGGAAGTGCATCATACGCAACGGATCGTTTTCGTCGCCTTCTACATCCTCAGGACGTGTTTCAACTACCATACCCGAATTGCTCCATTGAGTGCCACGATTGCTCGGACTCATACCATTCACTACAAGCTGCTCCTTGTCGGTAGCTGCCGGAATGACAAAACCGCCCGGACACATACAGAACGAATACACACCACGATCGGCCACCTGCGTCACAAAGCTATATTCAGCCGCAGGCAGATATTTTCCTCTACCCTGTTTTGAATGATACTGTATCTGATCTATTAGATGTGAAGGATGCTCCAAACGCACACCAACAGCAATACCCTTTGCCTCAATCTCCACCTTAGCCTCGGCAAGATAGCGATATACGTCGCGTGCCGAATGACCAGTAGCGAGTATCACCGGACCATGATAAGTCTCCTCAGCACCATTCAGTAGATTTACAGCCTCTACACCTACAACAGCGTCGCCGTTGATAATCAGACGCGTCATCTTGGTCTGGAAGTGCACTTCGCCTCCGCATCGTATTATCGTCTCGCGCATATTTTCAATCACCTTTGGCAACTTGTCGGTACCAATATGCGGATGAGCGTCGGCAAGGATTGAAGTCGACGCACCATGCTGACAGAATACATTAAGAATTTTCTCAATGTTGCCACGTTTCTTCGAACGGGTATATAGTTTACCGTCAGAATAGGCACCTGCACCACCCTCGCCGAAGCAATAGTTGCTCTCAGGGTCTACCTTCTGCATCTTCTTTATATTTGCCAAGTCTACCTTACGGTCGCGCACATTCTTGCCACGCTCCAACACGATAGGACGCAATCCGAGTTCAATGAGTCGAAGCGAGGCAAACAATCCGCCAGGACCTTCACCTACCACAACCACAGTCGGTTTAGAACTTACGTCGCCATATTCAGTGCTTACATATTCATCATCCTGCGGCAATTCGTTGATATATACTCTTACCGTAAGATTAATGAAAATAGTGCGCTGGCGGGCGTCAATACTACGCTTCAGCACACGCACAGCATTAATCGTGCGGACATCAATACCCTTGTCCTCTGCCACAAACTGCCGTATGTTCTGTTCGCTCGAAGCCACAACGGGCAACACTCGTATCTGGAATTCCTGTATCATCTTTTTGTATTTGTATCTGTATGAAATCGTTAGTTTCTTGAATGCAGAATGCAAAACTAATCATAATTTGCGAGACTGGCAACTTCGTAAACAAAAAAAAGTGACAACACTGGAGGTCATGACTCTCCTGTGTTGCCACTTTTTTTATATAGTATTAATCCGTCTTTTTAGATCTGCTCGCTCCAGTCCTCCTGGCTCTTACGAACGTAAGTCTGGTAACGGAGCTTAGCCATCTTTTCTGCCTGAGTGAAGAGCTCGTCAGCCTCCTTCGGGAATGCCTTCTGTACAGAGAGATAACGAACCTCGCCAAGGAGGAAGTCGCGGAAGTCTTCCCACTTCGGAGCCTTAGAGTCGAGTGTGAACGGGTTCTTGCCCTCGTCAGCCATCAGTGGGTTGAAACGCCACAAGTGCCAGTAACCGCAATCAACAGCGAGCTTCTCCTCGTTCTGCGAGCGACCCATACCGCCCTTGCGCTTCAAGCCGTGGTTGATACACGGAGCGTAAGCGATGATGAGTGACGGACCTGGATAAGCCTCAGCCTCGCGGATAGCCTTCAATGTCTGAGCATTGTCAGCACCCATAGCAATCTGAGCTACGTAGATGTAGCCGTATGTTGTCTGCATCAAGCCGAGGTCCTTCTTGCGGATACGCTTGCCCTGAGCAGCAAACTGAGCGATAGCGCCGAGCGGAGTAGACTTAGACGACTGACCACCAGTGTTAGAGTAAACCTCAGTATCGAGAACGAGGATGTTAACGTCCTCACCAGAAGCCAATACGTGGTCGAGACCACCGTAACCGATATCGTAAGAAGCACCGTCGCCACCGATAATCCACTGGCTGCGCTTTACGA
>URQS01000046.1 GCA_900550035.1 uncultured Prevotella sp.
AATATGACTTGTAAGCTATAGCAAACAGTGCATACCACTCCCCTCCCTGCGGGGGAGGGGCTGGGGGTGGGGCTTTTCTGGGGTGGGGCTTTTTATGTTCACACCTTTCCACTGACTATCAATCACTTACACCATTTAAATGTCCGATTAGAACAATTTAGCACAATGCAAATTGTCCGATTATCACACAATTTTGTCCGATTATCACACGATACTTACTTTATTTTATGCGTAAATTTGCGGCATCAAGACTACACAAGACTAACGCAAGCGTGCTGTCAGTTGACAAGTGGAGGTAGTTGGCAGTTTGTGATAAAACGCTAATAAAAACTCTCTTCATAACACCATACAAGAACAACAAAACTCGACGACTCCTCCACTTGTTAACTGACACTTTAAAAAGAGACAACTACACCATACGTGAAACTTATAAACCTAAAGCTATGAGTCAAACGGAAAAATATATACAGCATGACAGCCGCCAACACAAGACTGACGAAGCCGAGCAGTATCTGGAAGATCGCGCCCAACTGCTCGACACTATCCGCGAGATGATAAACGTGGAGATAGACAAGCGTGGCGGATGTATTGAGGGTGGAGCGATGCACAGCAAACCGCCACCCGAACCTCAACCACGCAAACTCACCTTTCTGGAATGGCTCAAAAGCTTGATATAAACGACACAATACAGAATACTATAAAATATATAAACAATCTAAATTAATAAAGTATGAATACAAGACGAACTAAACCGCTCATCACGCTATTCAGTGGCAGATGGGCAAGAGTAGGGCTCAGCGTATTGCTTACATCGCTCGCTTTCGTCGGTGCTCAGGCACAGACAGCGGGCGAGGGTGTGGCTGATCCGCCACGCGATACCAATAAGGAGCTACGCACCAACAAGTGGAGCATTTATGCTCAGGGCGGACTCTCATGGGCTAATGGCGTGTGGTATCAGAACTTCGATGCCAAGTCGAGCTACAAGCAGTCGCCTGCTGTAGGCGGCGGCATCGACTTCACTATCCGCCCATGGATACGTGTAGGTGCCGACTACATCTGGTCGCGCTATCGTCGCGAACAGCGCTTCTCGGTGATTGACAACAAGGTGATGCCCGTCAAGACCTACGGCAACTACATGATGAACACCCACAACATCAAGCTCGGCGTACAGTTCAACTTCATGGAGTTCTGGCCGGCACGCAAGGCTCAGTGGTTCAACATCTGGTTGGGCACCGGACTGGGCGGCACTCTGGCACGAGGCAACGAGTACGGCATGTGGATCAACAACACCAAAACCGAGAACGGTACAAGTTCGCCGATGGTCAGCGACGCCAACATCAGCAACGATGGCACCGTAACCATTACGGGCAACGTGAGCACACGCAACCGCCACGAGAACTTCGACAAGCTATACATTCCTGCCACTCTGCACATCGAGGCTGACGTGAGCCGCCGATTCACTGTAGGCGTGAAGGGCGAAATGGACTGGCTGCTCAACCGCAAGGAGGTGGCTCCCAAGCAACTTATCTACGCTCTGGCTACCGTACGCTACAACTTCGTACCGAGCCGTGCACGCAAGCTGCGCAACTATTACGACGGCGAGCTGGCTGCGCTCAACGACCGAGCCAACAACCTGCGCCAGGAGGCTGACTCAGAGAAGGCACGCGCCGACCAGGAGGCTCAGCTACGTCGCAACGCACAGCAACAGAACGCCGACCTGCAGCGACAGCTTGACGAATGCCAGAACAGCAAGAAGGCTGTGGTAGCTACACCTGAGCACTACGTGCAGTTTGCTCACAACAGCTCGTATATGAGCCGTGAAGAAATGGACCGCCTGCGCTCGTTCGCACGCAGCGTGAAGGGCGAGAAACTCGCCGTTGTGGCTGAAGCAAGCACCCCGGGCACTTCCGACTACAACCAGCTGATCTCAGAGCGCCGCATGAAGCGCGTTGTGGATGTACTCCTGAAGGAAGGCTTCGCTCCGCAAGACATCCAGCCGCAGACTGCCATCGGCTCGAAGGAAGGCAAGAAGGCTGCCGAAGGACGACGCGTTACTATAAAGGTAAAAAAGTAAAAGAGTAAAAAAGTAAAAAAATCGAGAATATAAAAACTAAAAACATACGACTATGAGAACATTAAAATCTATTCTGTTAGCCGGCGCAATGTTGCTGGCGACACCAGCGTTCTTCAGTTCTTGTCAAGAAGACGCTCCCCAGATCGACTACACTATGAGTGTGACTGTGGTCAACGACTTTACCAAGGTGGTGGATGCCATCAATAATGGTTCGCTAAAGAACGAGCAGGCAATCGCTCAGCTCACGGCTGCCATCGACAAGATGAACACCGACCAGCAGACTAAGTTGCAGGCCATTAAGGACGTTATCAACTCGCTCAATGCGTCGCTTGATACTAAGCTCGCTGCCATCGAGGCTGCCATGAAGGCGCAGACTCTATCGCTGGAAGGCAAGTTGGCTCTCATTGAGGACGCCATGAAGGCGCAGACTCTCGCACTCGAAAAGAAATGCGACGCTCTCGTGGCTGCCATCAAGGCTCTGCCCGACTACACCGACAAACTCGTGGCTATAGAGAAGGCTATCAGCGCTCTGCCTGATTACACCGACAAGCTCACTGCTATAGAGAAGGCTATCACATCACAGACTCTGGAGCTTAAGGACAAGCTCGCTGCTATAGAGGCTATGATGAAGAATCAGTCTATCATGCTCAACGACCGTCTCGCGGCACTTGAGAAGGCTATCAAGGCACTACCTGACTACACAGAACAACTCCAGGCCATCAAGACTGCCATCGACGCTCTGCCCGACTACACCGACAAGCTCGCTGCTATCGAGAAGGCTCTCA
Organism: uncultured Prevotella sp.; assembly: GCA_900550035.1. GTDB lineage: Bacteria > Bacteroidota > Bacteroidia > Bacteroidales > Bacteroidaceae > Prevotella. The sequence goes on from URQS01000046.1 coordinate 2,860, forward strand.
ACTCGCAGACTATGGAACTCTCTGAGAAATTGGCATTTATTGAAGCAGCTATGAAGGCACAGACTCTTAAGCTCGATGACAAGCTCGCTGCTATTGAGAATGCTATCAACAATCTGCCCGACTACACCGACCAGCTCACTGCTATCAAGAAGGCTATCGACGCTCTGCCCGATTACAACGACAAGCTCGCTGCTATCGAGAAAGCAATGAAGTCGCAGACTATGGAACTCTCTAAGCGATTGGCATTTATTGAGGCAGCTATGAAAGCGCAGACCCTAAAGCTATCGGCTAAGATTAATACTCTTAATGGTATTTTGACGCTGCAGACTCTAACAATATCTGCTAAGCTCGATGCTATCAAGGTGGCTATTAAGGCTCTGCCCGACTACACTGCTGCATTCAACAATATCAAGAACGAGATTGCGAACCTTGTGAAGGCTGTAGAAGACGGCAACAAGAGCCAAGAGGAAGCTCTGGAATACATCGCTATGCTGCTGAAAGAACTGAAGGAAAATAGCGGTGGCGACGACACGAGTGTAAAGAGTTCTATCGTATTTAATGTACGTGAAATCCTTTGCTTAGACCCTAACTGTAATATTAAATATTGGGAAGAATATGAACCGATAATTAAGTTCATTGTTGACCGAAATGCTGCTCATAGCAAGACAAATCCGCTGAAGGTGTATAAGAACGGCAAACAAGTGAAGCTTGTCTTGGTAAAGGAAAACGCTAACTCGAATTTGGCTTACTATATGTTCGAAGGTAATATAGGCGATTTGATTAAGATCGAAGGAGAAATCAAGTTCTTCTTCACACACTACGGAACCCAGTACGACCTCTCTGACGCAAAGAGTGTTGAACATCTCGTATTACAGTATAATACCCGTGACGAGAAATACGACTTCTCAAAGATGGATAATCTAAAGACTTTGGAGCTTATTTCGGGTGCTAAGGATGCAGGTATAGCATGGCAGACAATTGCCAAAACAATACAAAAGAAAGTTGATGGTACTGCCAAGGTTTATTCTTATGTAGACGATACAAGAAGCAAAAGTGGCTATATTCCAGCTACAAGAAAGTATGTTGAAATTCCTCTACCGTTGCAGGGAGTTAAGGACTTTAAGGTTTGCCTAAACAGCGATAATGACGCTAAATTGGCAGCAGATATGTTCACAAGCAAGAAATGGAAAGTTAATTTGCAAAAGACACAGTTCATCCAACAGCGCAATGAATTGGGATATACCTTCTAATAGATAAGGTTTAAACTACATTGGCGCCCTGTAAAGGCAAAAGCATTAATTGTTAACGCTTTCGCCTTTACAGGGCGCTTTGTTGTCGGATGAGATGACAAAACCTCACATTATTTTGGCTGTATCAATAAATTGTTGTAGATTTACCGATGAAATCAAAAATCGAAGAAATATGGCTAAATTGAACGGCAGACGATTACCAGTAGGTATCCAATCTTTTCAGAAGATAAGAAAAGAAGGATATCAGTATGTTGACAAGACCGACATAATATGGAACATGGTGAACAATGGCGACCAATTTGTTTACCTCAGTCGTCCTCGTCGATTCGGCAAGTCGGTGCTTGTCGATACGCTGCAGATGTATCTTGAAGGAAGAAAGGAACTATTTGAAGGATTGAAGATAATGGATATGGAGGAGCATTGGACTCAGCATCCCGTTATCAGATTGGACATGAGTCGTGGCGGCGCTTCGGCTGATGAAATTAAGTCGTATCTTGACTATGCTTTCGCCTCTTACGAAAAGCAGTATGGCATAAAGCCGAAGCCCACCGACACCCTTAATGTACGTCTCGACATGATTATCAAGGCTGCACATAAAGCATCAGGCCAACAAGTAGCCATTCTCATTGACGAATACGACTCACCGCTACAGCATTCGTGGAAAACCCCAGAACATGAGGGATGCACCGCAATATACCGTAGCGTATTCGCTATTCTGAAAGCCGACGATGAATTCGAGAAGTTTGTATTCATAACGGGCATCACCAAATTCACGCAAATTTCCCTGTTCTCATCTCTCAATAATCTCACAAACATCAGCTTCTTCCCCGAATATGCCGCCCTTTGCGGCATCACCGACCAGGAGATTGTGGATTACTTTCAGCCCGAACTGGAGCGCATGGGCAAACAAAACGGCTGGGACATACAAGAAACCCACAACCGCCTGAAGGAATACTACGACGGCTATCACTTCTGCGAAGAAAACATGGTGGACATATACAATCCATATAGCTTCATCAATGCTCTGGCGCAATCGAAACTGAAAACTTTCTGGGCATCGTCGGGCGCAACATCACTGCTGCCAAAGTTTGTCAGCGACTTGGAACTAAGACTTAAGGATTTCGACAATTGCGCCATCTTAGGCACTACCATAGAATCGTCGGATGTGACGGGAGGTGGTCCAGAACTGTTCCTTTATCAATCTGGCTATCTCACGATAAAGGGATACGTGAATGGCATATACCTGCTTGGTATACCCAACCACGAAGTACGCCAAACTCTATACGAAATGGTGTTGCCGGCTCTTGCCATGCGTCAAAGCAGCGACTTGCAGTCGACCCAAGCTTTCTTGAAATTATATCTCAACTCTGGCAATCTGCCCGAAGCAATGACAACCAATATCTTGAACCCTTCAAAAGCAGCAAACGCCAAGTGATAGGACTTGCTATCGAACTGGATGATATGGGCAAGGGGTTGGTGGATTGGGGATTTGCCCCAGTGTGATGTTGTGGTTATTTTATATTTCACAACCTATCATAAAATGAATAATAATTGGTATCTTTGATTTCCTCTTTTTATTTTTAACGACAATACAGACAATAATCAACAATATTTTTTTATAATATTCATGGGGCATTGGAGAATTACGATTATCACCACAACAACATCTACTTGTCAGACCTCTCACAGTTTACAATTCATATTACTCCCCTCCCTGCGGGGGAGGGGCAGGGGGTAGGCCTTTACTGATCCGGATTCTCCACAAAACCTTGATATTCGCTTGCCAATCCCGACATAACAGCCTCGTAGCTCTTGGTTTCGAGGTGCTTGATGTTTTCGGGACCCTTGCCTATCGGCATGATAGGCTTGTGTATGGTGAGGCGCAGCGGATGCCATGTCACCCAGCGCATGTCGCGCATTCGCGGCATCACATTGAACGATCCGTTGATGGTGAGGGGCACTACGGGCAGTTCGATGTCGTCTGCCAGCATGAAGGCTCCACGCTTGAACACGCCCATATGACCCGTAAACGTACGCGCTCCTTCGGGAAATACCACGAGCGACATGCCACCCTGCAGCGTCTTGCGTGCACGGTCGTAGGTCTCGCGTATCTTGCTGGGACCTCGCTTGTCAACGAAGATGTGGTGGGCCGACTCGCATGCCTTGCCCACGAGGGGGATTTGGCGCAACTGGCGCTTCATCATCCACTTGAAGTTGCGGCACAGAAATCCGTAAATCAGGAATATATCGAAGGCTCCCTGATGGTTGGCTACGAACACATACGACTGTCCTTTCTGCAGATTCTCGCGTCCCTCTACCTTCACGGGCAGCAGAAGCACACGCACTATGAACTGCGCCCACCACTTGCCGGGATAATATCCCCAGAAGTGACCGTTGCCCAACGCGCAGCCGATGATTACCATCAGACATGTTATTACGGTGTATATAGCAATCAACGGAAGAGCTATGAAGAGCTGATAAATACGATATATTAATTTTACCATTGCTTTTTAATATTTAATGATTAATGAATTATATTTAATGAGTAATGATTCACGCCATACCCTATTGCTTACTCAGGCTACGGCGAGGACGCCATAGCCTCCTACAGATAGCAGTTCATACCACTCCCCTCTCTACGGGGGAGGGGTCAGGGGGTGGGGCTTCTTAACGTTATCTCCACCACTTCCGGATCCATATGGAACCTGAACGGCACGAAACCGCCCAATCCTGTGGATACGAACAGATAGCGTCCTGCCTCCTGATAGAGTCCGTCGTCCTCGCGACCCGTCAAGTTTGTGGGGCGCAATCCGAACAGGCTCATCTGTCCGCCGTGCGTGTGTCCGCTCAAGGTGAGCTGCACATTGCTGCCGGGCAGTATCGAACGGCGCCATGCCGAGGGGTCGTGCTGAAGCATGACGACGAACGAACGGGCGTTGACTCCACGCAGCGTGCGCCTGAGGTCGGCTTTGCTTGGGAATGGCGGAAGCCCGTCGTTCTCTTCGCCAGCAATCACTATGGAGTCGTTGCCACGCCGTATGATGCGGTGGTCGTTGAGCAAGAGCTGCCAACCTACGTTGGCGTGAAACCGGCGTGTGAGCTGTTCGTTGTGCCGGCGTTGCTGCATGGGCAACTTCGGGACGTACTCCGAGTAGTCGTGATTGCCCAATACGGAGTAGACTCCGTCCTTGGCATGCAGCCGACGCAGCGTTGACGTGTGGCGCGTGAGTTCGTCGGGGCGCATATTCTGAATGTCGCCAGTGAACGCTATCATGTCGGGACGCAGACCATTCATCTGCTCTACGGCGCGTTCGAGCAATTCGCTGCGCATCGAACCGAGATGTATGTCGCTGAACTGCACTATGCGATAGCCGTCGAACGACTTAGGCAGATTGGGCACACTTATCGTCACACGGCGCACACGCAGATGGTCGGTGCCCGTCATCGAACCCGTGAACAGCACGTAAAGCTGTCCCAGCACAAGCAGCAGGCCGAAGTAGTTGCCCCAATTGCGCGTGCCTCCCGTCATACGGCGCACTCCACGACCGGCTATCGACGACAATACGAACAGCAGTTTGGGCACCACTATCAGTCCGAGCATGAACAGATAGATGTTGAACAACGTGAGGTTGGCTGGCGCAAAGTCGTCAATCATGGCGTAGACAAGCGTCACCGCCACCATCGCTGCTCCCGGAACCCACCACAACAGACGCATCACGAGCGAGAGGTCGAAGCGGTGGCGTATGTAGCGACGATAAATGTAGAGGTCGGGCAACAGCGTTGCAAGTATTATAAATATGAATATACGGGCTATCATCTATTTTTATAGTTAACAAGAATAATGAAACACGTCAGTCAACCAATCGTGAGGCAAGAAACCTCCGCATCAGCTCTACTGGCACATGACGGCGCCGCGCATAGTCGCGCAACTGTGTGTCGTCGATGCGTCCGATGTCAAAATAGTGTGCCTTGGGATGGGCAAACATCAGACCGGACACCGAAGCATGGGGCTTCATCGCCCCACTGTCGGTGAGACGGATGCCTATGCGCTTGAGGTCGACAAGACGGTCGATGATAAAGTTGATGCTCGTGTCGGGCATTGACGGATAGCCCACGGCTGGACGTATGCCCTGAAAGTCCTCGCGCAGAAGCTGCGGAATGTCGAGATTCTCGTCGGGAGCATATCCCCAAATGGTACGACGCACCTGCAAGTGGGTCAGTTCGGCAGTGGCTTCAGCCAATCGGTCGGCAAGCGTCTGCGCAAGCATGCGCTGGAAGTCGTCGTGCTGGAAGTCGTGCTCAATCGACTCGTCGATGCTGGCGGCAAACACCCCCACCCTATCCTTTATGCCCGACGACAGCGGACGCACGAAGTCGGCAAGACAGAGGTATGGCGCTCCAGGCTCGGAGGGACGCTGCTGGCGCAGCATAGGCATACGCTCTGCGCCAACGATAATGTCATCGCCGTCGGCATTGGCATCGAACAGCCCCACAAGGGCATGCGTCTGATATCGCGCCTCCAGCTGATTGAGCATGGCGTTGGCCTCGCTGAGCAGTTTGTCCTTCTCGGATTGCGGCTTGCCGGCGAGTCCCCACGCATGGTAGAAGTACAACCAGTTGATGTAAGGACGCAGTTGGGCGATGTTGAAATCTATTTGTGTTACATTATTCATATATATCAGAGTCTGAACTCCAAAGCCTCACCACGGCTCGTGTTGTCGAATGCTCCATTGTTGTATATTATGCTGCCGTTGCACATTGTGGTGCGCACCTGCCAGCCGAATGTGTGTCCTTCCATCGGGCTCCATCCGCACTTGCTCTGTATGCAGTCCTTGTCGACTGTCCAGGGCGAATCGGGACGCACAAGCACTATGTCGGCCTTGTAGCCCGGACGCAGATAGCCACGACGCGACACGCCGAACAGTTCGGCAGGATTGTGGCTCATCAGCTGCACCAGACGCTCGATGGTGAGCACGCCCTCGTCGACGAGTTGCAGCATGGCAACGAGCGAGAACTGCACCATAGGCATGCCCGAAGCGGCACGGGCACATCCGCCCTGCTTGTCGGCAAGAAGATGTGGAGCGTGGTCGGTACCAATGGTTGCAATGCGTCCGTCGTTGAGTGCGGCACGCAGAGCATCGCGGTCGGCAGCGGTCTTGATTGCGGGATTGCACTTGATGCGTGTTCCGAGTGTGGCATAGTCGGCATCCGAGAAGAAGAGGTGGGCTATGACAGCCTCAGCAGTGATGCGCGGATTGCTGCCGAAGAGCTGCAACTCACGTGCTGTGGTGAGGTGTGCCACGTGCAGACGTGCTCCTGTCTGCTCGGCAAGTTCTACAGCCAGACGCGTAGACTGCCAACAAGCCTCCTCCGAACGAATCTCGGGATGATGCTCCACAGCCGGGTCGTCGCCATACTTGGCTTTAGCCTCAGCCATATTGCGATTGATTATGTCGGTGTCCTCGCAATGCGTCATGATGGGCAGCTGCGACTTCGTAAACAGCTGTTGCAGCACCTCCTTGCGGTCGACGAGCATATTGCCCGTGCTTGAGCCCATAAACAGCTTTATACCAGGCACACGATGTGGGTCGACAGACGTAACGACATCAATGTTGTCGTTGGTGGCACCGATGAAGAAGCCGTAGTTGACGTGCGACTTGTGCGCTGCGTCGGCATACTTGTCGTTGAGTGCCTCGAGCGTTGTGGTCTGCGGATTGGTGTTGGGCATGTCGAAATACGACGTGACACCGCCAAACGCAGCCGCGCGACTCTCTGTTTCGATGTCGGCCTTCTGTGTCAATCCGGGGTCGCGGAAGTGCACATGGTCGTCAATCACACCGGGTAAAACAAAACACCCCGTAGCATCCACGACGCTGTCGTAGTTGCCACGGGGAGAGTCTGTACCTTCAACTATCTCTGTTATAACATCATTGTCAACAATCACGGAAGCCTTTCGGGCAACACCTTCATTGACAACGGTTCCTCCAAATATTAATGTTTTCATATTCTAAAGTTGTTATGTTGTTGTGTTGAGATGGTGTGATCTCACCATCTCAACACCTCACCCTTATTGGGCAGGCGCAGCCAGCTCATTGGGAGTTGGACCCTGGGCTGGAGCTGGAGCAGGCATTACCTGTTCAGGGGTCTTCATTCCATTCATTATGGCTTGGTTCTCCTGTGCCTTCTTATAGTAGTCCTTTACGTAAGGATCGTTCTTGAACTTATCAGTAGCCTTGCTCATGATGTCCTCAATCCACGGAGTGAGTTCGGGATAGCGATAGCCGATGGTCACCATGAAGAATACGCCAGGACCGAGCACGTTGTCGAAGTTGTCGGTGACAAACGAAGTGACGAGCTTGTCCTCCTGCTCAGTCAGTCGTTGAGCCTCGGCGTTGATGCGACTGTTTACGACGTTCATGTCCGAACCGTCCATAATGGCGCGGTCGTGCATGTGTACGAGTTCTGCCTCCTGATTCTTCAGCTGGTTGTAGCGATTGAAGAACTTGAACAGCTCGTCGTTGAGCGGAGTGCCGCTGACGGTCTGCTGTGTATTGTCAATCTTGATAGTGATGTCACCCTTTTCGAGCACGAGAGGCAGTACGCTTTCATCATCCATGAAAATATTTGCCATGCGTACAGAGTCGAACGAACCGTTGAAGTGGAACTGTCCGTGCACTACGTCGCACGAATCGATAGTCTTGAAATCGTTGTCATGTAGAACCTTCAGATAGAGCATGCGTCCGTCGAGTGTAGAAACGTTTGACGATCCCTGGATGTTATAAGAATTGCCGCATGACGCTAACGCCATGATTGTGATAAAAGCGTAAAGTATTTTACTCATAAAATGTGGTTACTTGTAAATTTGTATAAAGACAAAGGTAATATGTATTATTTGAATAAAAGACGTTTTTGTCGAGTTTTAAGTTAAGATTATTCTTATTTAGATTTTTTTCGACACGTCTCATACATCTTCCTACTGAGCGCTGGTAGAGTTTTCTTCCTTCTTCAGGCAACTGCTGATGCGGTGCATAGTGTACATTTCGAGAATTGCAGCCACGAGCAACAGCAACACCCACTTGTTGTAAACCACCTCAATGTAAGTGGTATAGTTGGTGAATGTATCGCGAAGGAACTGGAAAGCGGTGTCTACCATAAGCAGTCCGGAGAACACGAACAATATGTCGGCAAGCGTCATGATACGCTTCAGACGCTTGATGGTGGGGTTGTTGCCCTCATAAATCTCGCTCACCTGCATCCAGGCAAACAACAGTGCACCTACAAGATAAATCCAGCAAGCCACCTCGCGTGCATACATGAACGCAAAACATCCTGCTCCTAAAACCATAAGTATGCCGCCAACAAGGAACAGCATACTCTGTACTCTACTCATTTGTTTCATTATTGTCGGTTTGTGGTTTTTTATCGTCACTCAATACATAAATATCCTCGTCGTCGGTCTTCATGAAATAGCGTTCGCGCGCAATCTTCTGATAAGCCCTCGGCTCATGATTAAGTTCCCTGAGCTTGCGCATGTCTTCCTCGTTCTGGGCGTTGTACTTGTCGATTTGCTGGCGAAGGTCGCTTATCTGCATCTCCAACTGGACACGGTGCATAAAGCTGTTTTCATCGACAAAGCCTACGAGTATAATTCCGGCGATGATGACAATAGCATATTTGTAGTGGCCCACAAGAGCCATTATAAGTTTAAGACGACCCATTGTTATTTAATTTGTATGCAAACTTACTCATAATTTTCCGTATTCATACACGAAAATAGAATTTTTTATAGTAAGTTTGCAGTTGATTATCATCATCGCACATTATATAATATGGAAGAATATATAGTTTCAGCACGCAAATACCGCCCGATGACGTTCGACTCGGTAGTGGGACAGAAGGCTCTGACCACCACCCTAAAGAACGCCGTGAAGAGCGGAAAGCTGGCTCATGCCTACCTGTTCTGCGGTCCGCGCGGCGTGGGCAAGACCACTTGCGCACGCATCTTTGCCAAAGCCATCAACTGCATGAACCCCACTGCTGAGGGCGAGGCATGCGGCGAGTGCGAGAGCTGCAAGGCTTTTGCCGAACAACGCTCGTACAACATCTTCGAACTTGATGCCGCCAGCAACAACTCGGTGGAGCATATCAAGTCGCTCATGGAGCAGACCCGCATACCGCCGCAGGTTGGAAAGTACAAGGTTTTCATCATCGATGAGGTGCACATGCTGTCGTCTGCCGCTTTCAACGCTTTCCTCAAGACCCTTGAGGAGCCACCGGCACACGTCATCTTTATCCTCGCCACCACCGAGAAGCATAAGATCCTGCCTACAATCCTGTCGCGCTGCCAGATATACGACTTCGAGCGAATGACTGTGGAGAACACCATATCGCACCTGAAGAACGTGGCACAGAAGGAGGGCATCACATACGAAGAGGAGGCACTGGCTATAATAGCCGAAAAAGCCGACGGCGGTATGCGCGATGCTCTGTCGATATTCGACCAGGCGGCGAGCTTCTGCCAGGGCAACATCACCTACGCCAAGGTGATTGAAGACCTCAACGAGCTGGATGCCGACAACTATTTCCGCATGGTTGACTTGGCGCTTGAGAACAAGGTGAGCGACATAATGGTGTTGCTCAACAGCATCATAGAGAAGGGATTTGACGGGGGCAACCTCATCAACGGACTGGCGTCGCACGTGCGCAACGTGCTCATGGCTAAGGACGAGAGCACTCTGAAACTGCTCGACGCAAGCCAGCAGCAGGTGCAGAAGTATGCCGACCAGGCGCAGCGATGCCCCACGAAGTTCTTGTATCAGACGCTGAAGCTGACCAATCAGTGCGACCTGTCCTACAGACAGAGCAGCAACAAGCGACTGCTCGTCGAGCTTACGCTCATACAAGTGGCTCAGCTGACGCAGCCCGAGGATGCTGCCGATGGCGCGGGGCGTAGCCCCAAACGTCTGAAATCCCTGTTCAAGCACTTAACGATGAACCGGAATGCAGCGGCTCGGCAGGTGGCCGCTCCGGAGAATGACAACAGCCGCCTCGCCAACAGACATCAGGAGACGGCACACATAGCTGTGCCCGCAGGCGAAAACGCTGCTCTGGCTGCTGCCATGGGCGCTGCCTCGGCACACATCACACAATCTGAAGCTGCCGCTTCAGCCACAACGGCAGCACCCAAACGCCCCGCCATGAAGCTGTCGAGTCTCGGCATCACATTCCAAAGCCTTCAGCAGAAGCAGCAAACGGAGAAGAAGCAGGAGGCGGAAATAACCAACAAGGACGAGAATGAGGAGTTCAACCAGGACTTCCTCGAACTGCAATGGCTCTCGATGTGCAACCGCATGCCGCAGAAGATGATAAGTCTTGCCTCACGAATGAAGAACATGAGGCCACGCATAGCAGAATTTCCTGCCATCGAGATAATCGTTGACAACCAGATGCTGCTCGACCAAGTGGAGACCATCAAGGGCCGAATACGTGCCACTATGGCAAAAGCTCTGCACAACGGCAGCATAACGCTGACGCTGCGACTTGCCAAAGCCGAGGAAATAAGCAAGAAACTCACCAAGAAGGAGGTGTTCGACGAGCTGATGAAGCAGAAGGAAGTGCGCTCGTTCGTCGAAGCTATGGGGTTGGAGCTGACATAAGCCGGCAATCGAAGCTGACATAACAACGAACCATTCGTAACAAAACAAAACATCATATAAATGAAGACATTGAAAAGATTTCTGCCAGACATTCTGGTAGTATTGCTGTTTGCAGTCATAGCATTTGCCTACTTTTTCCCGGCAGATACCGAAGGCCGCATTCTCTATCGCCACGACTCGTCGGCAGGACGAGGCTCGGGTCAGGAGCTGACCGAGTATTATCAGCGCACAGGCGAGCGCACCCGTTGGACCAACTCGCTCTTTAGCGGAATGCCTACTTATCAGATGGCCCCGTCGTACGACAGCCAGCAGGTTCTGAACGAGGTGGGCAAGTTCTACCACCTGTGGCTGCCCGAGAACGTCTGGTATGTGTTTGCATACCTTCTGGGCTTCTACATCCTACTACGTGCATTCGACTTCCGTCGTGAGCTGGCTGTGCTCGGCTCTATAATATGGGCGTTCAGCAGTTATTTCTTTATCATCATCGCCGCCGGACACATCTGGAAGGTGATAGCATTGGCTTATCTTCCGCCTATGATAGCAGGTATTGTGCTGGCATATAGAGGAAAGTATGTCTGGGGATTTGTCATCACGGCACTGTTCACGGCGCTTGAGATACAAGCCAACCACGTGCAGATGACATATTACTATCTGTTCATCATCGCCTTTATGGTGCTGGCTTATCTGTGGGATGCCGTTCGCAATCATCGTCTGGCACAGTTTGGCAAGGCTACTGGCGTATGCTTTGTGGCTGCCGCACTGGGCGTTGTCATCAACCTTTCCAACCTCTATCACACCTGGCAATACACCCAGGAGTCGATGCGAGGAAAGAGCGAGCTGGTGAAGAAGAACTCTGCCAACCAGACAAGCAGCGGTCTCGACCGCGACTACATCACTCAGTGGAGCTATGGCATAGACGAGACATGGACACTGCTCGTGCCTAACACCAAGGGCGGAGCATCAATGCCGCTTGCCATGAACGAGAAGGCTATGGAGAAGGCCGACCCGCAGTTCTATCAGATATACCAGCAGCTGGGACAGTACTGGGGCAACCAGCCCGGTACAAGCGGACCGGTCTACGTAGGCGCTTTTGTACTGATGCTGTTCGTACTGGGTCTGTTCATCGTCAAAGGACCGATGAAGTGGGCGCTGTTCCTTGCTACCTGTCTGTCGATACTGCTGTCGTGGGGCCACAACTTCATGTGGTTTACCGACCTTTTCCTCGACTATGTACCCATGTATGCCAAGTTCCGAACGGTGGCTTCGATACTCGTAATTGCCGAGTTCACCATTCCGTTGCTGGCAATGTTGGCGCTTAAGAAGATATTCGACACTCCCGACTTCTTCACACAGAAGATACGCATATACCTCGGAACGTCGAAACATCCTATCATTGCGCACAACACCACCAATATGTTCTGGTTGTGGGCGAGCTTTATAGCTACGGGTGGCATGGCACTGCTGTTTGCCATCATGCCGTCGATATTCTTCCCCGACTATGTTTCGGCTTCCGAGCTGGAGGCAATGAAGCAGATTCCGTCGGAATATCTGGGTCCGTTGCTCAGCAATCTGCAAGAGATACGCATCTCGATATTCACCGCCGACTGCTGGCGCACACTCTTCGTCATTGTGCTCGGCACCGCTGTGCTGTTGCTGCTGCGCATGAAGAAGATTCAGCCCAAGTATGCCGTGGGTGCCATCATCGTGCTCTGCCTCGTAGATATGTGGCAGGTCAACAAGCGGTATCTCAACGACGGCATGTTCGTAGAGCGTAGCGTGCGCGAGACTCCGCAACAGGAGACTGCCACCGACCGCCAGATTCTTCAGGACAAAGCGCCCGACTATCGTGTGCTCAACCTCGCTTCGAACACGTTCAACGAAAACGAGACTTCCTATTATCATAAGTCTATCGGCGGATACCACGCTGCCAAGCTGCGCCGCTATCAGGAGATGATAGACCAGTATATCGGTAAGGAGATGCGCAACATGCAGGGTGCCATCGTCAACGCACAAGGCGACATGACCCGTGTGGCTGGCGACTCTATCTATCCGGTGCTCAACATGCTCAACACCAAGTACATAATCCTGCCGCTGCAGGGCGGACAGACAGCACCGCTGCTCAATCCGTACGCCTTCGGCAACGCATGGTTTGTAGACCGCATAAGCTATGTCGACAATGCCAACGCCGAGATTGACGCAGTAGGAAAGATTGACCTGCGCCACGAGGCTGTAGCCGACAGCAAGTTTAAGGATGCGCTTGGCGAGCCGGCAGCACAACAGTCAAATGCCGTAGTGACACTGAAGAATTATGAGCCTAACGAGCTGACCTACACAGTAGAGTCGCAGAAGGGTGGCATCGTAGTGTTCTCGGAGATATACTATCCCGGATGGACAGCCAAAGTGGACGGCGCTGACACTCCCGTGGGCCGTGTCAACTACATCCTTAGAGCCATAAACGTGAAGCCTGGCAAGCACACCGTAGTGCTGACATTCAAACCTACATCTGTGAAGAACACCGAGACGGCTGCCTATGTGGCTTATCTGTTGCTCGTGCTGGCTATCGCAGCAGGCGTTTTCTTCGAAATGAAGAGACGCAAGAATGAAACAAACGAACTGAAGAAATAACAATATGGAGTTTCGTACACCAGTAACAATTACGCTCGCGCCGTTCGCTATCGAACCGCGCGAGCGTATGCTTTTTGTAGGCTCTTGCTTTGCCGACAACATAGGTCGGCGATTTGTGGATGACAAGTTTCGTGCAACGGTCAATCCATACGGCGTGATGTACAACCCGGCAAGCATCATGCACACCGTGAAGCGATGGACCGAGGAGCTTGTTGCAGCCGATGAAGCCCCTCAAACGGCTGTGTTCACACTCGGCACCAATCATGTCTACGTCCTCAACGAGACGGGTGAGATAGTGGACAATTGCCGGAAACGTCCGCAGCGGCTGTTCACCGAGCGCGAACTGAGCGTCGACGAGTGTGCCGACTATCTGCGTGAGGCTATTGTCACACTCCAGAAGATTAACCCCTCGGTGCGTATCATCATCACCGTCAGCCCCATCCGCTACGCCAAGTACGGATTTCACGGCAGTCAGCTGTCGAAGGCAACGCTGCTTTTGGCTGCCGACAAGCTGACAAAGGAGATAGACAACGTGGTGTATTTTCCCGCCTACGAGATTGTCAACGACGAGCTGCGCGACTATCGTTTCTATCGCGAAGACATGCTCCACCCTACCGACCAGGCTGTGGAATACATCTGGCAGCGCTTCGGCGAAACGTTCTTCTCCAAACAAACACGCAAGTTTCTCGAAGAGTGGCACCCGATAAAGGCTGCCCTCGCCCACCGACCATTCAATCCGGAAGCCGAAGAATACAAGAAGTTCTTGGAAAAGGCGAAAGAAGGGGAAAGGGAGTTGACGGAGAGGTACAAGTAAAAAGCTCAAAAGCCCCACCCCCGAAAAGCCCTACCCCGAAAAGCCCTACCCCCGACCCCTCCCCCGCAGGGAGGGGAGTGATATGTAATGTTTGCTACTTTTTTTATTGCGCATGGCATGGCGAGGACGCCATACCCTCCCTATATAAGTTTACAAAGCATACCTCTCCCCTCCCTACTGGGGAGGGGCCGGGGGTGGGGCTTTGTAGGGCTTTTGTTGGGGCTTATTTTATCCTAACACTTCCACCTGCCATAATCCACAGACCCGGCTGGCGCACTGCGCCGAGGTCGTAGTATCTGTGGCATGTGATGTTGTCGGCCTTAACGTAAAGGCTGTATGACGGAGCGGTCCACATGAGCTTCACATCGACCTTGGTGTAAGGCGAATAGTTGTTCATGCGCTGCTGCCAACGTACTGCCCACGATACCGACAGACGACTCCAGATGCGGTGGTCGAGCTGGAATGTGGCCTTATGACGCAAGTATTCAAGAGCATAGAGCGAGCCGAATATCTCGCGGTCGGTCTCGTGATTCTGATGAATGAAGGCATAACCAGCCTTAAGGCGTGTGATGAACGAACCCGGAACGAGCTCGTCCATATTGAGCGTAACGTCAGCCGAATAGCCCATATTGTCGAGTTTGCCGATGTTCATGGCCTGATACTTGCGACTCTCGGCTGTAGGGTAAACCCAGTCGATGATGTTCTTGCCCTCTGAGTAGAATCCGCTCAACACAGCCTCAACGCCACGTGTGCGGTAGCGAGTACCAATCTTGAAGGTAGAATTGCGCTCGGGGCTGAGGTTGGGATCGCCCTGCTGTGCCGAGTTTGAAGTATAAAGGTCGGTGAATGTGGGCACACGCAGCGCCTTGTTCCACGAAGCGTAGAACTTCCAGTTGTCGCTCGGACGATAAGAAATGTCTACACCAGGATAGAAACGGAAACGGTTGTCAAGTCCCGTATTGCGGTTGGCAAGCACGCCAGCCGACAAGGTGAATCCACCGAGAATCACGTTATGCTCAAGGAATAAGCTCGTGTTGGTGCGGTCGCCACGATGGTCGTAGTGGCGGTCGGAGCCGTGTATGGCAGTCCACTCGCTCTCGTCGAGCAGCGTTCCGTATGCCGTACTGAGTATATGCTCCTTGCGCAGGTCGACACCTACAGCCGTCTTACCCAACAACCACGTAGCATGAGCGTTGAGAGCAGCTCCATATACATCCATACGGTGATAGTTCTCGCCGTTCTGTGCACCCTCCTTGCCACGTGTCAGCTGATAGTGGTCGACGTCGCGATGCCAATATACCGAAGGCGAGAACACCAGACGCTCGTCGGCAAACGGACGAATGTCGGCAAGAGCCGATGCCATGAAGCGGCGTGTGGCCTCCCACTGGTTGTTGAAGCGGGCGCTGTAGAATGTCGAAGCGCCATAATCCTGCGACGACAGACCGCCCTGCCACGACAAATTGACGTAGCGCGACTCCAAAGCTCCCATATAATACATGCGACGGCGCTTGAAATCGCTGTTGGCTGTGCCACCGTCGCTCTGCGTATAGCCTCCGCTGAGCTGCTGACTGACGTTGCCCGTGCGCAGACTCAAACCAGCATCGCCACCGAATGTGCCGAACGAGCCTCCTTCTGCCGACACACGCACACTGCTCTCCTTGTCGGTGCGCGTCACGATATTGATGGCTCCGTTGAATGCCGACGATCCGAACACACGTGCCGAAGCACCCTCGAGAACCTCGATGCGCTCAATGTCAGAAAGAGAAACGGGAAAATCGGCTGCATTATGGCCGGTCTGCGGGCTTGACATGTTCACTCCATTCAATAGAATGGTAATCTGGTCGAACGTGCCGCCATTGATGCTGATGTCCGTCTGTACACCAAAGCCACCGCGCTGACGGACATCGACGCCCGTGGCTAACTTAAGAATGTCGTTGATACTTGACGCCTCCGCACGCTGAATGTCGTCGCGCGAGATGACAGTCACAATCTTTGCCGACTGCAACGCAGTGAGCGGAGCACGCGAACCGGTGACAAGCACCTCGTCGAGCTTCACCTCCTGACGGCCAAGTGAGTCGGCAGCCATTGCTGTAGCAGCAGGCTTGGTGCTGATTCCGTCTGCCTTGGCGTAGGTCAAAGTTGCTACACTAAGGGTGCAGATGAGCACCTCACGTCCGATACAGCTGAACAGAGCATAGCTACGGCGCGAGAAATGCTTGAAGCGCAGAGCCTGTCTGTCGTTAAATCTGTGTCTGTACATAGATTTTTTTAGATGAATTAATTAATAAAAATGAATAGAATAATACAGGGGCGTATATTTTAAAAACTCGCACTACCAGTCACTGGCAGTGCGAGTTGTCGTTGCAGCGCTGTGCAACTTATCATTGTTTAATTGTATATATTAATACCATTTCTTACTTCTCAGCATCAATAGCCTTAATCTTCTGGCGAACCAGTTCGAGGTCGTCGCGGAGCTTCTGCACCTTGCGATTCATCTCGTCGATAAGGCTGTTGCCCTTCTTAGAGCTTGCATTGAGGAAACCGAGGTTGTTCTCGTAGGTCTGAATCTCCTGCTTGAGCTGGTCGAAACGACGCATCAGACGTGAGCGCTCTGAGCCCAGAGCCTCCTCGCCACGCTTAGCCATGTTCTTGATGTTCGACTTGAAGTCGTCAAGGCGGCGGCGCTTTGTAGAGATGTTGAGCTGACGATAGATTACGTCGAGCACCTCATGATACTCGGCATAGAGAGTGTCCTTCTCCTTGAAGGGCACGTGGCCTACCTTATTATATTCGTCGACGATAGCCTGAACCTGCTCTCTTGTGGTGTCAGCACCCAGACCCTTGAGCTGAGCGATGAGCTCGCGCTTCTTGTCGAGGTTGGCACGCTCCTCGCCGCGTGTGCCGGCATTGGCAGCCTTGCGAGCCTCGAAGAACTTGTTGCAAGCACCGAGGAACTCGTTCCAGAGCTGGTCGCCGAGCTTCTTGGGCACCTGACCTACGGTCTTCCACTCCTTCTGCAGGGCGATGAGCTTGTCGCTTGTCGATTTCCAGTCTGTGCTCTCAGCCAGAGCCTTAGCCTTGTCGACGAGAGCCTTCTTGCGCTCGATGTTGTCGGCATAGGCTGCCTTGAGCTGCTTGAAGAACTCAGTCTTGCGTCCGAAGAAGTCGTCGCAGGCAGCGCGGAAACGCTCGAATATCTTGACGTTCATCTTCTGCGGTGCAAAACCTATGGTCTTCCACTCGTTCTGTATTTCGATAATCTCCTTAGAGTGCTTCTCCCAGTCGGCAGCGCCCTTGTTTTCGAGCTTGCCTATCTCCTCTACCTTCTCGCAGAGAGCAGTCTTGCGTGCGAGGTTTTCCTCTTCGCCGGCGCGAAGGTCCTCGAAGTGCTGCTGATGACGCTTGTTGATGACGGTAGATGCAGCCTTGAAGCGGGTCCATATCTGCTCGCGAAGCTCCTTGGCAACAGGACCTGTCTCGCGATACTGCTGATGGAGTTCCTGCAACTGATGGAATGCGCTGATTACGTCCTCCTCGTCGGCGAGCTTCTCGGCAGCCTCACACAACTTGGTCTTTATCTCAAGATTCTTCTTGAAATCGTACTCGCGAGCCTCAGAGTTGAGCTTCAGCAGGTCGTAATACTGCTCTACGTAGAGCTGATAGTTGCGCCAAAGCTCGCTGGCTTTCTCTGCCGGCACAGCCTTGATGTCCTTCCACTCCTGCTGCAGTTCCTTAAACTCATTGTACGACTTGTTGGCTTCATCGGGCGATGTAGCCATGGCCTTGATACGTTCGATGATGGCGAGCTTCTTCTCAAGGTTGGCTTGCTTCTCGGCTTCCTGCTCCAGGAACACCTTTGCACGCTTTTCGCGCACTACAGCCATTTGCTCCTTGAATGTTTCTTCGTCTTCGTCGGGCATAATCTGGTATGTTGAGGGATCGCCGCCACCCTCGATATATTCCTTCAGGCGTGCTTCGCGCTCGGCTACATGCAGCTTGTAGAATACAGTCTTAAGTAGGTCAATCTCATCCTTGTCAGGATTGTCGTCGCTCTGTGCTATCTGCTTCAAGCGCTCTACAACTTCCTGCTTTGTCTTGTATACCTTGGTGTTAGCCACCGACTGTTCGGCGGGAGTGTCTACGTTCTGAACTTCAGCTACGTTCTCCACATTCGCCACTTCTTGTGTACCTTGATTCAAGGCCTTCTCTTGAGAGTCCATCATTTCACTGTTTTAAGTTTATGATAAGGGTAATTCAAATTCTCACCATGCCAAGGCTTATGCCCTGCCATGATTTTTCATATTCATATATATTATATAGGGTGCAAACTTAAATAAAAAAAACCAAAAAGCGACAAAAAAGTATGTTTTTTTTGTATTTAAAGCAAAAAAAGGAGGCTATGACGCGGTGTCATAACCTCCTGTATGTCTTACTTTAGTAGCCTAAAGGCTTACTTCAGTACCTCGATTGCACGCTGCAAACGCTTGATGGTCTCTTCCTTTCCGAGGAAAGCCGAGATGTCGAACATGCCCGGACCCTTGCCAATACCTACAAGTGCAAGGCGGAAGGCGTTCATCACGTCGCCCAGTTTGTAGCCCTTGTCCTCAACCCACTTCATCACGACGGGCTCCTGACCCTCAATAGAGAAGTCGTCGATGCCCTGGAGCACTTCTGCCAACTCGCCCATCACCTTGGCTGAGTCTTCCTTCCAGCGCTTCTTCACGGTCTTCTGGTCGTACTCTGTCGGAGCGATGAAGAAGAACGAGCACAGCGGCCAAAGCTCCTTGACGAAGCTCACACGGTCCTTCATCATAGCCACTACCTGTGTGATGCGCTCCATCGACTCGTCAACACCGTTGTTGGCTACGATAGGTGCGAAGAGGTCGGCAATCTCCTCGTTCGATTTGCGCAGGATATACTCGTGGTTGAACCAGATGCCCTTCTGGAAGTCGAACTTGGCACCCGACTTCGAGCACTTGTGGATATCAAACTGCTCAACAAGCTCGTCGAGCGAGAACATCTCCTGCTCAGTACCGGGATTCCAGCCCAGCAGGGCGAGGAAGTTGACTACAGCCTCGGGAAAGTAGCCGCTTTCGCGATAGCCCGAAGAAATGTCGCCAGTCTTGGGGTCATGCCACTCAAGCGGGAATACGGGGAATCCGAGACGGTCGCCGTCGCGCTTCGAGAGCTTGCCCTTGCCCTCCGGCTTGAGCAGCAGCGGCAGGTGGGCGAATGTAGGCATGGTGTCTTCCCATCCGAAGGCACGATAAAGCAGAACGTGAAGCGGTGCGCTGGGCAACCACTCCTCACCACGAATCACGTGAGTAATCTCCATAAGGTGGTCGTCGACGATGTTTGCCAAGTGATAGGTAGGCAGCTCGTCGGCACTCTTGTAGAGCACCTTGTCGTCGAGAATGTCGCTCTTTATCTTCACGTCGCCACGAATCATGTCGTCAACATGCACCTCGATGCCCGGCTCAACCATGAAGCGAACCACATACTGCTCGCCGTCGTTGATGCGACGCTCCACTTCCTCCTTCGAGAGAGTGAGCGAGTTGGTCATCTGTGTACGTGTCTTGGCGTCGTACTGGAAGTTCTGAATCTCGGCACGCTTTGCCTCAAGCTGCTCTGGAGTGTCGAAAGCAATGTAAGCCTTGCCGTCGGCAAGAAGCTGGTCGACATATTTCTTATAAATGGCGCGACGCTCGCTCTGACGATACGGGCCGTGCTCGCCACCGAACGACACTCCCTCGTCAAACTTGATACCGAGCCAACGGAACGACTCAATGATATAGTCCTCAGCACCCGGCACAAAACGATGCGAGTCGGTGTCCTCAATACGGAACACCAGGTCGCCGCCGTGCTGACGCGCGAAAAGATAGTTATACAATGCTGTACGCACACCACCGATGTGCAAAGGTCCTGTTGGGCTTGGCGCGAAGCGCACCCTTACTTTTCTATCTGACATATTATAGTATGTTTTTTATTTTTGCGTACAAAGGTAGTAAGTTTTTCTCAATTTAGACATTTTTTTTGTAATATTGCAGTCCAAACCCATAATAAGACAATATATGTATAGAATTGATAAGAGCAGAAAACATTTCTGGCGCAATATGTTCACACGTATGGCGCTGGTATTGGTGACTGTGACGGTGATAGTGTGGTCGCTGCCACGCAATGAAAGCCAGCGATTCAGATACGACGTGGGCAAACCGTGGATGTACGGCTCGTTCATAGCCAAGTTCGACTTCCCTATCTACAAGACCGACGAGACGATAAAGGCGCAGGAAGACTCGCTGCTTCAGACCTACCAGCCCTACTACAACTACGACAAGACGGTGGAGAAGAAGCAGGTGGACAAGTTCCTCTCCGACTTCCACGACGGCATTCCCGGACTGCCACACCAGTACATCGACATCATAGCCAAACAGCTGCACCGACTGTATCAGACGGGCATCATGGACACGCCCGAATACAACGAGATATACCGCGACTCCACTTCGCTGGTGCGCGTCGTCATTGGCAACAACGCACAAACCATGCCGCTCGACGAAATCTACTCTACGCTGTCGGCATACGAGCAGATCTTCCTCGACGACGTGGTGGCACAGCAACGCCCGCTGCTGCAACGATGCAATCTGAACAACTACATCGAGCCTAACCTTATATATGACAAGGAACGCTCACAGACCGAACGCAACGACCTGCTGTCGTCCATACCGCCTGCCAGCGGCATGGTGATGAGCGGACAGAAGGTGATAGACCGTGGCGACATAGTCGACGAATACACCTACCGCGTGCTCAACTCGTTCGAGCGTGAGATAAAACGCCGGTCGGCTACGCAGAACGAGATAACGAGCACCATAATCGGACAGATAATACTGGTGACGCTTATGGTGACACTATTCACCATATATCTCGCCCTGTTCCGACGCGACTACTTCAACAAGCCGCGCTCCATCGCCATGCTCTACTCGCTCATTACACTCTTCCCTGTGATAGTGGCTATAATGATGCGCCACAACTTTCTGAGCGTCTACATAGTACCATTCGCCATGGTTCCGATGTTTGTGCGTGTGTTTATGGACTCGCGCACGGCATTCATCTCGCACGTCACGATGCTGCTTATATGTACCATCGCCGTGAGATACCAGTACGAATTCATCATCATTCAGATAGTAGCAGGCTTGATAGCCATCTACTCGCTGCGCGAACTGACACGCCGCGCCCAGGTGTTCAAGACGGGAATACTCGTGGCTATGGGTAGCGCACTGGTTTATCTGGCGCTGCAGATGATTCAAGACAACGACTTCACCATCATGGACCACGACATATACTACCACTTCGTGGTGAACGGTGTGTTGCTGCTGCTCACCTATCCCATGATGTACATCATCGAGAAGATGTTCGGATTCGTGTCGAGCGTTACGCTGTTTGAGCTGTCCAACACCAACCGCGGACTGCTGCGCGACCTCTCGGAGATAGCGCCCGGCACATTCCAGCACTCTATCACCGTGGGCAATCTGGCTGCCGAGATAGCCAATAAGATTGGTGCCAACTCGCTGCTCGTGCGTACCGGTGCTCTGTATCATGACATCGGCAAAATGGCTGACCCCGTATTCTTCACCGAAAACCAAGCCGGTGTCAACCCGCACGACCACCTCGACTATAAGGAGAGCGCACGCATAATCATCAATCATGTCACCGAGGGCGTGAAGATGGCTGAGCGCGAGAATCTGCCAACCATCATACGCGACTTCATCGTGACCCATCACGGTACGGGCATGGCCAAGTTCTTCTACATTAAATATAAGAACGAGCATCCCGACGAAGAGATTGACCCGAAACCGTTTGAATATCCGGGTCCCAACCCGTTCACACGCGAGCAGGCCATCCTCATGATTGCCGACGGCGTGGAGGCTGCTTCGCGCTCAATAGCAGAATATACCGAGGAGAACATCGCATCGCTGGTAAACAAAATCATCGACGGCGACGTTGCCGACGGCTACTTCAAGGACTGTCCCATCACATTCCGTGACATTGCCCTCGCCAAAATCGTACTCATCGAACGCCTCAAAGCAATATACCATACACGTATATCGTATCCTGAGGCGAAGAAGTAAAGGCAATACAAATATTGTACACGTAGTAAAAAAGTGTTACAAAATAAAAATTGATTCTAGAGATTTCTGAGGCGGTTTTTATCGGTCTTTCGACGTAAAAAGCCACTCCAAAATCCATTCGGGGCTTCTTTGCATTGCAAAAGGACTACTTTTGGAAGGCAAAGAAGCCTTGTTTGCAATGCAAAGAAGCTCTGAATGGAGAACAAAAACGTTCGTTTTGCGATAAAAGGGAGGTTTTTTATGGGCGAATTTATTGCACACTTACGTCAATAACTCCGTAATGAGCTATGTATAAACCATATACCGCTGCACGCTCAAAACTCGAGAATTTTGAGCTAAAGATTTCCTCGTGCGCTCAACTCATAGTTTTGAGGGCTTAAAAATGCAAATATAAAAAACGACGGAAACAGAAATCACTTCTGCCCCCGCCCGTGCGTGTTTTTCCCGATTTTAAAAACTAACCATTTTAACTAACTATACTAAAACAACAATCTTAAATGCTAAACAATTTCCTACGCTTAGAACAGTATTGATAAATCTAATTCTACTAAGTAAGTGATCTAAATTATTTATATATATCAGTACTAATATGGTTCATTTTC
>URQS01000047.1 GCA_900550035.1 uncultured Prevotella sp.
AAATGAACCATATTAGTACTGATATATATAAATAATTTAGATCACTTACTTATATAATTATGATGTCAATTCGATTGCTAACATCGTTTGTTGCCACCGTGATGTGTGGGGTGGGGTGTGCCGACGTGCATGCCCAGGAACTCGACGCACGCATCAGCATCAACCACTCGCAGGTGCAGGGTACTGACGCAAGCGTGTTCGACGACCTCGAACAGAATCTGACGCGGTTTGTCAACGAGCGCCAGTGGACCAGTATGCAGTTCTACAAGAACGAGCGCATACAGTGCAGCTTCAACATAACGGTGACGAAATACGACAAGGCATCGAATGTGTTCACATGCAAGGCTGTGGTGCAAGCCAACCGACCCGTGTACAACGCCTCGTACACCACGACGCTGTACAGCAATACAGACAACGACTTCAACTTCGAGTATGCGCAGTTCGACCAAATACAGTTTAACGAGGAGCAGGTAGACAACCAGCTCACGGCGCTCATGGCTTATTATGCCTATCTGATTATCGGACTCGACCTCGACTCGTTTGCTCCGATGGGAGGTGAGGATGTGCTGCAGCGGTGCATGAATCTGACCAACAATGCTCAGAACCTGAACTATCCGGGATGGAAGGCTTTTGACAGCAGCCGTAACCGATTCGCCATAATCAACGACTATCTGGACGGAGCGATGAAGCCTTTCCGACAGTTGCAGTACGACTACTATCGCAACGGACTCGACGTGATGGCGACCAACGCGGACCGCGGACGTGCTGCCATAACAACAGCGCTGGAGGAAGACCTGAAGAAGGCACATGCCGACCGCCCATTGAGTCTGCTACCGCAGATATGGACCGACTACAAGCGCGACGAACTTGCCAACATATATCGAGGCAAGGGTACGCAGAAGGAGAAACAGAGTGTTTACGACATATTGTTTGGTATCAATGCCAGCCAAAACACGGCTTGGGAAAAGATAAAGGAATAGACTATGCTGAAAAAACTTGACATAAGAAACTTTACGCTTATAGACCATCTGGAGATGCTCTTCTATCCCGGATTTTCCGTTATCACGGGCGAGACGGGAGCCGGCAAGAGTATCATCATCGGGGCTATCGGACTGTTGCTGGGCAATAGGGCGGACACCAAGATGGTGAAGCGTGGGCGCGACAAGTGTATCGTCGAGGCAACGTTCGATCTGAGTGTGTATCACTCGGACGTGCTGAAGGACTTCTTCGAGCGCAACGATCTCGACTATGAGCCTGAGGAATGTCTGCTCAGACGCGAGGTGAACGCCAACGGCAAGAGCCGGGCTTTCGTCAACGACACACCGGTGACGCTGGCGCTGATACGCGAACTGGGCGAACAGCTCATCGACATACACAGCCAGCACCAGAACCTGCTGCTCAATCGTGAGGACTTCCAGCTGAATGTGGTGGACATTATCGCCCACGACAAGAAGCAATTGGCCGACTACCAGGTGTCGTACGGCAAGTATCGCAAGGCGCAGGACGAACTGGCACGTGTGAAGGAAGAGATTGAGCGCAATCGTGAGAACGAGGACTTCCTGCGTTTTCAGCAGAAGGAACTCGCCGACGCCAATCTTGTAGACGGCGAACAGGAGACGCTCGAACAGACGGCAGAGATGATGAGTCATGCCGAGGACATAAAGCGTGTGCTGCACGAGGCCGACCAGTGTCTGGCTGGCGAGGATATGAGTATCGTGAACGAGGTGCGCCAGCGTGCGTCGCAGTTGCGAAGCATAGCCGACATTTATCACGAAGCGCAGGAAATGGCCGACCGATTGGACAACTGCTATGTCGAGTTGAAGGACATTTCGCAGGAGATAGCATCGCATATAGACGACGTGGAGTTCGACCCAGTAAAGTATAACGAGACTACCCAACGTCTCGATACCATATACTCGCTGCAGCAGAAATATCATGTGACTACTGTTGAGGAACTTATAGCCAAGAAGAATGAACTTGACACCCAGCTCGGCAACATCGACAATAGCGACGAGCGATTGGAGGAGTGCAAGCAACGTGTTGAGGCGCTGAAGGCTGAGTGTATGCTGAAGGCTGCTGTGCTGAGCGAGGTGCGCCGCAAGGCTGCCGTAGAGGTAGAAGGCGAACTTGCCAAACTGTTGGCTCCGCTGGGCATACCCAATGTCAGGTTTAAGGTGCAGATTACTACTGGCGAGCTTGCACAGAAGGGTGTCGACAAGGTGATGTTCCTATTCAGCGCCAACAAGAGCACCGACATGCTGCCCGTATCGCAGGTGGCTTCGGGTGGTGAGATTGCACGTGTGATGTTGTCGCTCAAGGCCATGATAAGCAAGGCGATAGGACTGCCTACCATCATATTCGACGAAATAGATACTGGTGTGAGCGGACGTGTGGCTGAGCAGATGGCTCACATAATGCGTGGCATGGGCGACGTAAACCGCCAGGTTATCTGTATCACCCACCTGCCGCAGATTGCTGCTTACGGCTCTACCCACTATAAGGTGGCTAAGCACGAGGCTGAGAGTGGCACGGTGAGCACGATGACACAGCTCACGCCCGACCAGCGCATAACGGAGATAGCCCAAATGCTCAGCGGTAGTGACGTGACACAGGCGGCTATCGACAACGCCAAGTCGCTATTAATGAAAGAAAAGAAATAAAAGTATATAGAATATTTATTATGAATCGATTTTTTGTTACTGTCTTTGCAGTCTTTGCTGTGGCGATGGCATCGTTTGCCCAGCCGTCAGCTGTCAAGAATGCTGCAAAGTCAACGTTCCGTCTGGTATGCTATGACGCGAACGGCAACCGCAATGCCGAGACTTACGGTGTGTTCACATCGGCCGACGGTGAGGCTGTTGCACCATGGTCGGCTCTGTCGACGGCAGCGCGTGCCGAGGTGGTCGACTTCAATGGCAAGACATATAATGTACGCACACTGGTTGGCGTAAACGAATTGTATGACGTGTGCCGTTTTCGTGTAGATGCTTCAAAGACTCAGCCGGCTGCAATGGCTACTGCAACGGTGCCTGCCAACTCAAAGGTGTGGCTCGTCAACTTTGCCGACAAGAAGGTGAAGACCGACGAGTATTCGGTAGAGCGAAGCGAGAAGTTTATGGACAAGTATGCCTACTACATCTTTGCATATAACGACAAGAGCGGTGTGGCTGGCAGTCCGTTTGTCAATGCCAACGGTCAGGTGATAGGACTGTTGCAGCAGTCGGAGACCAACATCGAGACTCATGCCGTAGACCCACGTTTTGCAACGACATTGGCATTCAATTCTTTGGATGTGACTCGTCCCGATTACAACAAGACAGCTATACGTATGCAGTTGCCCGACGACAGCAAGCAGGCACTGCTGATGATTATGCTCACTTCGGAGCGTCAGGATTCAGCCAAGTATGTGGGCTATATCGCCGACTATATTGCCAAGTTCCCGCAGCAGGTGGACGGATATACTACGAGTGCTTTGCGCAAGAGTAGCAATGGCGACTTTGCCGGTGCCGATGCCGACATGAAGCAGGCGTTGAAGCATGCTACAAACAAGGCTGAGGCTCATGCCGAATATTCGCGCGTGATGTATCAGAAGCTTATCTACAGCAACGACTCGCTCTATAAGGAGTGGACTCTTGACAAGGCTCTCGGCGAGGCTGAGGAGGCTTATAAGATTGACCCGCAGCTGGCTTATCGCCACAGCGCTGCCCAGATACTCTTCTCGAAGCGTGAGTATGACAAGGCTTACGAAATATTCGACCAGCTGTCGAAGACTTCGTTTGCTAATAGCGAGGTGTTCTACGAGGCTGCCCAGTGTAAGGCTCAGCTTGGTGCCAAGAACGAGGAACTGATAGTGTTGCTCGACAGTGCTGTGGCACGTTGCACCAAGCCGTATACTTCGGTGGCTGCTCCGTATGTGCTTGCACGCGGCCAGATGTACGACGCCATGAAGGACTATCGTCGCGCCTTGGCCGACTATAACGCCTACGATACAATAATGTATGGTCGTGCCAATGCCGATTTCTACTTCACACGCTACAAGTGTGAGGTCAACATGCGTCAGTATCAGGTGGCTCTCAACGACATCGCACACGCCGCTTATGTGTGTGAGCCGCAGATGCGCCCCATCTATCTGGCTGAGATGGCATCGCTACAGCTTCGTGTCAATATGCTCGACAATGCTGTGAAGACTGCCGACCTCTGCTTGCAGCTGGATGCCGACAACACCGATGCCCTACTTATCAAGGGGGTAGCCCTTGTAGGACTGAAGAAGAAACCTGAGGCTATGGAGTGTCTGCAACGTGCCAAGACTCTGGGCGACCAACGTGCCGATGAGTATATAAAGAAATACAAATAAGGAGTTTTGAGTTTTGAATTTTGAGTTTTGAATTAGTCGCCTACGGCGATTGAGAATTGATGAATTATGAATTTTGAATTCATAATTCATAATTCATAATTGAACAATTCCTAATGTGCAAAGCACACCAACTCCTAATTCAAAACTAAAAAAAGCGCTTGAACACTAAATGTTGTGTTCAAGCGCTTTTATGTATATGAATTCAAAAAATGAAAATTCAACATCGGCGATAGCCGACCAATTCAAAATTCAAAACTCAAAATTCAAAATTAATAATTGTCATCGTCGTCGGTAACGTCTTCTGCCTCAAGGTTGAGGTCTTCGGGGTCGGTATCGAATGTGGTGCGATAGCTCTCCTCAGTGAGCTTATCTTCGTCGAATGTATCATCGTCGTCGTCGTCCTCGTACTTGTCGTCCGGCAAGTCAAGATCGTCGTCGTCCTCGTCGTCTTCGCCGTCGTAGTTCTTGGCCTTCTTGGTAGTCTCGCTTTCGAGGCTTGCAACCGGCTTCTCCATTTCAGGTTTCTCCTTAGCAAAGATGGCCTCAATCCATGCGCCCTTGGCTATCTCGAGCACCTCAAAGCCGTCGTTCACCTTCTTCTCGTACATTCCGCCCGGCTTGTGCAGACGATCCTTAGGCAGTGTAGTGGTGCTGATGTCGAATCCGCTCTCGATGATATCCTGAATGCTCTGCGAGAGAGAGTCCCATCCACCGCCAAAGTTGCGGTCGAGCACTTCGATGAGCTTGGCAGCCGAGATGTGACGTATGTTCTCGTATGTAAGGTCTGTGACGCGCATAATCTGACGCTTCTTGATGGCCCACTTGCTGTTGTCGCCTTCGTCAACGCCCAACGAACCAATCTTGAAGTCGCGAGCTTCGTATTTCTTGATTACTTCAGGGCGGTCAATCTTTATCTCTTCTATCTCGAAAGCGCTTTTGATAACATCGAAGTAGTGTCTCTTGTTGTCCTTGAAATCAGATTCCTTTTTGGCCGATTCCCACATACGTAAGATGTCATTCTCCTGCAATTCCCATACATTACTCTTTGTTAGAGTCTTGAGTGTCAAAGCTTTCTGTTGTTTCATATATTATTAATTTGTTTTCGTTTTTTGTTTTGTTTAGTCTATCTTGCTCATCTGCGCTATCGCCGATGGAAAAACGTGCTGCAAAAGTATATACTTTACTCCTAATTCACAAGTTTTTATCGAAAAATATAATAGGTCGAAGCTATAAAAAATTGTGAGTTAAGTTTTTTGAATACAAGTGTTGCGTATATCATTTATATTTAATAATTTTGTCAAGATTTATGAGTGAACCTTTAGCTGAGAGAATGAGACCTCGCACTCTCGACGATTATGTCGGGCAGAAACATTTGGTGGGCGAGGGGGCCGTCCTGCGCAAGATGATTGACGCAGGGCGCATATCGTCGTTTATATTGTGGGGACCTCCGGGTGTGGGCAAGACCACGTTGGCGCAGATTATTGCCAACAAACTCGAGACTCCATTCTACACACTGAGTGCCGTAACTTCGGGTGTGAAGGATGTGCGCGAGGTGATAGAGCGTGCAAAGAGCGGACGTTTCTTCAGTTCGGCATCGCCAATACTGTTTATCGATGAGATTCACCGCTTCTCGAAGTCGCAGCAGGATTCGCTGCTCGGTGCCGTGGAGCGTGGTGTGGTGACGCTGATAGGTGCCACAACAGAAAATCCGTCGTTTGAGGTGATACGCCCGTTGCTGTCGCGCTGTCAGCTGTATGTGCTCAAGTCGCTCGACAAGGACGACTTGCTCGAACTGCTTCAGCGTGCCATTACTACCGACACCGAACTGTCCAAGCGCCACATCGAACTGAAGCAGACAGACGCCATGCTGCGCTATAGCGGTGGCGACGCGCGCAAGTTGCTCAACATTCTCGAACTTGTGGTTGAGGCCGACAGCAACGACCATGTTGTCATCACCGACGACATAGTGGCAAGCCGTCTGCAACAGAACCCGTTGGCTTACGACAAGGGGGGCGACATGCACTACGACATCATCTCGGCATTCATCAAGAGCATTCGTGGCAGCGACCCCGATGCCGCCCTCTACTGGATGGCACGAATGATAGAGGCTGGCGAAGACCCGCAGTTCATAGCCCGACGTGTGGTGATATCTGCTGCCGAAGACGTAGGACTTGCCAATCCAAACGCCCTGCTGCTTGCCAATGCTGCCTTTGATGCCGTAATGAAGATAGGTTGGCCCGAGGGACGCATTCCGCTGGCTGAGGCTGTAGTGTATCTCGCCACAAGCCCCAAGAGCAATTCGGCATACAAAGCTATCAACGATGCCCTGTCGCTGGTGAAGCAGACCGGCAATCAGCCCGTGCCGCTGCATCTGCGCAATGCTCCCACACAACTCATGCAAAGTATGGGCTATCATGACGGATATAAATACTCGCACGACTATCCAGGCAATTTCACACCCCAACAATACCTCCCCGACGCTTTGGTTGACAAACGCCTATGGCATGCACAACACTCGCCCGTCGAGGAGAAATCGTATCAACAAATGGTGCGTCTTTGGGGAGATAGATTTAAAGATTAAGATTGAAGAAATGAAAATAGTAGTTTTAGATGGTAAGGGTGTCAATCCTGGCGATATGTCGTGGAGCGGCATAGAGCAGTTTGGCGACCTTACCGTATACGAGCGCACTGCGCCCGATGAAGTTTTGAGTCATGTTGGCGATGCCGAGATAGCACTCACCAACAAGACTGTGTTCAGTGCCGATATCATAGCACGCCTCACCAATACTAAATATATAGGTGTGCTGGCTACAGGATATAATGTGGTAGATCTTGAGGCGGCTTCACGCCACGGCATCGTAGTGACAAACATTCCTGCCTATAGCACCGACAGCGTGGCGCAACATACATTTGCCCACATTCTCAACGTAACCAATCAGGTTGACCATTACGCATGTGCTTCGCGCGACGGAGAGTGGAGCCGTTGCCCCGACTTCTGCTATTGGGACAGTCCGCTGGTAGAGTTGGCTGGCAAGAATATTGGTATTGTAGGATTGGGACATATCGGTATGAAGGTGGCTGCAATAGCTCTCTGCTTCGGCATGAATGTATATGCTTATACAAGCAAGAGTCCCGACCAGTTGCCGCAGGGCATAAAAAAGGTTACGATGGAAGGACTGCTGAGCGTAAGCGACATCATCACCCTACACTGTCCGCTCAACGAAGAGACCAACCGACTCATCTGCACCGACACCATACAGCACATGCGCGACGGAGTGATAATAGTAAATACCGGACGCGGACCACTGGTCGACGAGAACGACATGGCGGCAGCCTTGCACACGGGCAAGGTAGGAGCCTACTGTGCCGACGTGATGTGCTCAGAGCCACCGTCGGGCGACAATCCGCTGTTTCGTGAGCCACACGCCTACATCACACCGCATGTGGCATGGGCATCAGTGGAGGCACGCACCAGACTTATGAGTATTGCCGAGAACAATATCAAGGCTTTTCTTAATGGAACACCACAAAATGTAGTGAACAAAATATGATGCCTAACGAAGAACTTTACGGCCCTTTGCTCAATGTGATAGAGTTTTTGGGAACATTTGCCTTTGCCATTTCGGGTATACGCCATGCAGCAGCTAAGCGTTTCGACTGGTTTGGAGGATTTGTATGTGGCGTTGCCGTGGCCATTGGTGGCGGTACGCTGCGTGACATGATGCTGGGAGTGACTCCTTTCTGGATGACATCTTCCATATACCTCATCTGTACGTTTATGGCACAGCTGTTTGTCATTGTCTTTGCCCGCTCGCTAAAACGATTGGACAATACATGGTTTTTCTTTGACACATTAGGTCTTGCCCTCTTCACGGTAGCCGGTCTGCAGAAGACTCTTGATTGCGGTCATGCATTCTGGGTTGCGATAATAATGGGAACTATAACAGGATCGGCAGGCGGTGTAATCCGTGACGTGTTGCTCAATAATGTGCCCGTTATCTTTCAGAAGGAAATATACGCCATGGCGAGCGTCATAGGAGGTTTAGCCTATTGGGGACTCGTGGAGTGTGGTTGCGACATGACAGTTTCGGTCATCATTGCATTCTTCCTCATCGTGGCAATACGCATCCTCGCAGTGAAATATCATATCTCGCTGCCAGTGCTAAAGGGCGAAGAATAGCATTCTTCGCCCCTAACTATAGTACTATTTATAGCTAAAAGATACCTCTATAGCAATTTTTTTGCATAAAAGTCGAGTCAGTTTTGGTCATTTAGAAAAAAAACATTACCTTTGCACTCGATTTGTAGGTTCCGTAGCTCAGTTGGATTAGAGCAACAGCCTTCTAAGCTGTGGGTCTTGGGTTCGAACCCCAACGGAATCACAAACTAAAAAGAGGATTTTACTTTGGTAAAGTCCTCTTTTCGGTTTATCGTAGATACATCAAGAGCAGTTAAACCTGCACCAACCGAGCCGACAGCCACGGTGGTCAAGATACGATGAATGTTCACCGCTCCACTTCTTCATGGTAAAGGATTATTTAGTAATATAAACACAGCTTCCATACTGCGAAGGTATGGAAGCTGTGTTTGCATACTACTTGATTCTTATAGTATGTTTTTTAGATAAGGTCCTGTCTGTTACAATCCGGTCTTCAGCCCAGATTGTCTGAAGTTGAATTCATCAAAAACGTCACCGGCTTCTATTTGAAGTTTGATGAAGCGAAAACCGTTAGATGTGGTTGGTTCAATAGTTACAGTAAGTTTATTTCCTTCACACTTAGCTGTCAGCCAATCTGATTTTATGGATAAGTTTTCGCGGTCGTTGTATTTGGCATAAAAGTGCTGCTCTGTGCCTTTTGATTCAGATTCGGTGACTTCTGTCAGCCAAAACGAACTGTAGTTTTTACAATAGAATACGAACGTTCCACCACTTGGCGATACATGAATATTGCCGTCACTTGATTTCTTTACTTCTGTTTGCCATTTCATCGGATCCCAGTCGCCATCTTCTTTACTGCAAGAGGATATGAAAAGTGGAATAACCAATAGTAACAATAACCATAATCTTTTTTTCATAGTTTTCTTCTTTATGTTTATCACTACTATTAAAATGCAAAAGTATCAAAAATCTTGCATGTGATGAGAAGAAAAATAGTCAGCGTTTTCTAAATGCAGCGACAATGGTCTCGAACTTGTCCATAGCCTTTCTTTGGAGAGGGTCGGTTATTTGGACTGTCTGCTCGTATGCGTTACAAGGCCATACGTAGCTTCTGCAAAGCGTTATATGTGGCTGAACTCCTCGGGTGCCTGATCTGCCGTGGCGTTCACGGTGTCCGTCCTCTTGGTGAAGTCTTCGGGCGTGAGGCTGTCGGCAAAGTCCATAAGCAACATATCGAACTCCACATCATCGTACTTACAGGCTGATGCCACGCAACAAAACAGATAGACACACATATCCGATAGGCAGTTGCCCAACTCCGTTACCTCCTTGCCGGTCTTTTTCTTAAACTAGAACTCTGTCTCACTATTCACAGGAGTCAACGGAATCTCCTCGGTCTTTTCTACATGATTAAGCGTTATGTCCTTTGCATGCACGAAGTTCATTTCACGGGTAGCCAGTACATACAAACGAAAATGCTTCCATACTGCGAAAGTATGGAAGCATTTTTGAGAATTGTTTCTTAGCTTCTGCTCACTTGGAATCCTTTTTGACACAGGCTCATTTCTACGAAGCGTGCCTTGTCGTTGGGGCGGTGTTCGTTGAGGATGCGGCGGATACGTGCTGCTGCCTCTTCGTCCTTGGCTATCATGTATAGATAGCCGCCACCTCCGGCACCTGGCAGTTTGTAGCCGAGGCAAAGGTCATTGATGAGGCTGGTTATGGCTTGTACGGCGGGAGGATTGGTGCCTGCGTCGAGGTGTTGGTTCTGTTGCCATGTACGAGCTACGAGATGTCCCATGCGATTGAAGTCCATACGCTGTATGGCGTCGAACATATCGAGGGCGTGCTGCTTCATGTCGCGCAGCATAGCAAGTTGGTTGTGTTCATTTAGGAACATACGTCGTACAATCTCGGCAAGGATGGTCTTGGCGGTGCGTGTGATGCCTGTGTAGTAGAGCAAGTGGCAAGCCTTGTAGTCGGATTGTGTGAAGAGGGTGTCGGGCAGATAGCGCACTTCGGGTGTCTGTGCAAATCCACGGTCGGTCTGAAGCAGTTTTACGCCAGGCAACAGACCGCCAAACTGATCTTGCCATCCTCCACCCGTGGTGAGCAATTGTTCGAGCACGAGGGTGCGATGTCCTATGTCGGTGTTGTCCCAACCCAGTCCGCAGAAGTCGTTGAGTGCACCGAGTACGGTAGAAGCGAGGAGCGAGCTTGTGCCCAATCCCGAACCGGCAGGAATGGCGGAAAGCAATGTCACCTCAAGACCGCAACCGAAAGCACGTAGCTGACTCTCAAGAGTGGGGTAGGAGTCGGTGCAGAACTGTGGAAGGAATCCGGCAAGAGCCAATGCAGCCTTGGGAATGGAGAACGGCGAACCTACGCGGTTGTATTCAGCTAACTCGCTGTAGGTGGTAATCGTCTCGGATGCTCCGAGGTCGATGCTGCGCAATACGATGTGTGGCTGAAGGCAGGGCTTCACGTAAGTCTGCAATGGTGGCTGTCCGTTAAGGTTGATGGCTATGTTTACCACATTGCCACCCTCCATAAGACAATAAGGTGGTGTGTCAGTCCATCCGCCTGCTATGTCGATACGTACCGGCGAACGTCCCCACACAATCTGGTCGGCATATACCGACATACGTGGGCGCTGGCTGACGCGCAAGGCATCGGCTGTAAGACCTTCGCGCAGCAATCCGAATGCCTGCATTTCGTAAGAGGCAGACTCGTTGACAGTTGCTTCTGCACGGAACATAGCGTCGCATGCTCTTGTTAATAAAGGTGCCAATGACGGCAGCGGTGAAGGCAACTCAATGTTGTTGTTGCGGTATTGGCCGGCAAGGTTGTGCAGGTCGCACTGATAGAACACGCTATGTTGCCAGTTGCGTGCAATCATAGGCAGATTGTGTGCGCGGTAGAGAGTGCGCTGACTTACGAGACGGCGCAGATTGGCTTCGTTGCTAATTTCGTCGGCACTCATACGGCGAGCGTTAGTCCACAGGTGTCTGCCCTCATCGAGATTAAGCTCGGAGAGCATCCATCGCAACACAATGCCCATATCGTTGATGTTGTCGACAATGGGGAAGAGGCGGGCTGCCTGAAGGTCGTGGTTGCCCTCAATGGTTGAGATGTCGATGCCACGCTCTTCTGCCCACGAAGCGAAACTGTTGCCAAGGAATTCAACATCGGCAAGAGGTCCGCGGAAAGTGTCGTTGAATCCGTATGGACGTACAGCCCATTGGTTGGTGCCTATAGGTACGATGTCGACACATTGGCCAGGTGCGAGCGTTATGTTCCAGTCGTTGTCGGGCACTCCGGTCACGATATTGTCGCGTGTCAGAGTCCATTGTTCGCCTATGCATGCATTCTCAATCCATTCGTTGCGATTGGATTGTGTCCAGCGTATCTTGATGTCGGCGTTCTGCACGAATATGGAAGGATGCGGCTTGCGGTCGTGGTGCATTATCTCACGCTGGTCGTTGACAAGATTCTGTATTGCGAGCATCGACGATAGGAGTTCGTGAGATGTGCCAAAGTGGTAGAACTCGCCACCGGTGAGAGGCAGAATTGCAACCTTCAAGCCTGCCACTTCCGCATCGGCAATGGTTGGATTGGAGCCGAGAGCGCAACCAAACTGTCCGTACATGTCGTAGGCTGTGACCGGACTGTCGGTGATATGACCGTCGGTAGTGGAATGTTGCATGAGCACCTTTACAGCACGGTCGCTGAGTATCCACACACCAATGTCGGTAAGATAGAAGTGATCGGTAGTGAGCGAAGCCAATGTCTCTACCGACGGCTTCTGAAGCATACACTTAAGCTGTGTAGGCTGTTCGCGTGTAGACACGAACACGCCATGATTCTTGGCGGTTTCGGGTCCGAGCCACAGTCCGTAGCACACAATGTCAGCCCATTCTGGTATGGGTTGCAATGGTGAAGTGGTGCGTATGAACACGTCGCCACTGACTATCATTGTGTTTAGTCCGTGTGGCGCCATGTTCATAATGCGATTATAGAGCGGTACCTGAAGCGAAAGCAACGACTGGTCGAGACTCTGTCCACGCTCCCAACGGAACACCGGCAGCGGTGTGAGTACCTTGCCCGAAGGTGCATACGACGGTAGACGTCGGCTCTGTCCGCCAGCGTGCAACAGCAGTCGCTTGTCGGATGCGAGCCATTCGTCGAATGTCTGGTTGCCATGCTCAGCCTCGTAGGCAGCACGCAGCAACCATGTAGTGCCACCGCCCGACCCAAGCTTGGTGCCTACAGGGTCGTTGGTGCAGAACCATTCGTCGGCAGGCAGATGGGTAATGTCGTGGAAGCATCCCACAAGATTAGGGGGTAAGGACAGGAGTTTCTTCATGAGTGTGTGCTTAAATGTGCTTGAATATAGGTGTTATTGTTCTTCATAGATATGGAAAATGCGCTCCATCATCTGCCATTTCTGGTCGGAAGTGGCGTTATCGTCGCACGACTGGAACTGAGCTACATGTGCTTCCCATTCTGCTTGGCGTGGCAGGGTGGCGAGTCGGCTCATTGCCGAATTCCAGTCGAAGTCGGCAGGAGCGTCGACAATCATCACAAGGCGTGTGCCCTGGATGTAAACCTCCATTTCGAGAATGCCCACAGCCTTGATACCGCGGCCTATCTCGGTCCAGAAATGTTCCTTGTCGTGAGCCTCGCGATAGCGACGGATTATTTCGTTGTCGTCGCTCTTGAGGTCCATGGTCTGCACATACCGCTTGGTAGGCTGGTCGTAGTGCTTGGCAGGATATCCGTTATTTTCCATATTCATTAAGTTTTGTTTTGATGATATTAAAATAGAAAATCTTAGTCGTTGAGTGCTCCGATAATCTCGCTTACTGATGTACATCCGTGGTTGTCGAGCCACTGGTTGATACCGTCGCGTACCTTAATAGTAACGGCAGGGTCAAGGAAGTTGGCTGTACCGATCTCGATGGCTGTAGCACCTGCCATAAGGAACTCAATGGCGTCCTCAGCGGTGCAGATGCCTCCAAGACCTACTACTGGAATCTTCACAGCCTTAGCCACCTGCCATACCATACGCAGAGCTACGGGCTTAACAGCAGGACCGCTCAGACCGCCAGTAGAGATGCTGAGCAACGGACGACGACGCTCAATGTCGATAGCCATGCCCATGAGTGTATTGATGAGCGAAACGCTGTCGGCACCCTCAGCTTCTACGGCACGTGCAATCTCAGTGACGTCAGTAACGTTGGGCGAGAGCTTCACGATGATAGGTTTGTGATAGCGCTGGCGCACGGCACGCACTACGCTGGCTGCACCAGTTGTAGTTACGCCGAAAGCCATACCGCCCTGCTTTACGTTAGGGCAGCTGATGTTGAGCTCGATGGCAGGAATATTGTCGAGAGCGTCGATGCGAGCAGCACACTCGGCATAGTCGTCGGGCGACGAACCGCTTACATTGACAATCATATTGGTGTCGATGTCTTTAATCTGCGGATAGATGTTCTTGCAGAAGTAGTCGACACCCTTGTTCTGCAGACCAACGCAGTTGAGCATACCCTGCGCTGTCTCAGCCATACGCGGATAGTCGTTGCCCTCGCGCGGATTGAGCGTAGTGCCCTTAACGATTATGCCGCCGATGCCATCGAGTGGCACGAAGTCGGCGAATTCGAGGCCGTAGCCGAATGTTCCCGATGCGGTCATAACGGGATTCTTGAGTTTCAGACCGCCTATTTTTACACTTAAATCTGCCATGACAAATTCTTTATATTCATTACCGGACCTTCTTTACATACACACTTGTTGCCGTCTACAGTCTTCTCTACGCAGCACAGACAGGCACCTACGCCACAAGCCATCTTGTTTTCGAGCGAAACCTCACACTCGATGTTGTTCTTGTAGGCATACTTGGCTACAGCCATCATCATAGGCTTGGGGCCGCATGTCGAAATGAGGTCGAAGTTTTCCTGCGACAATACCGAATGGTTGGTGACGAAACCTTTCTCGCCCTCCGAACCGTCCTCTGTAGTGATGAGCACTCTGCCCACTTCCTCAAACAACTGCTTCTCCAATACATCCTTAGCTGTACGAGCACCGAGAAGGAATGTAGGCTCAACGCCCATAGCCTTAAGCTTCTTGCCGAAGTAGAGCAGCGGAGCTACGCCTACGCCACCACCAACGAGCAGCACCTTCTGTGAAGCGTCGGTAGGCATGGTGAATGAATTGCCGAGCGGCAACACGCAGTTCATACGGTCGCCCTTCTTGAGCTGCTGGAGTCGCTTGGTGCCTTCGCCTACGGCTGCTATGAGCAGCCACAATTCGTTGGCATCGTAATCAACGTTGTTGATAGAAATAGGACGACGGAGGAATGTCGAAGGTGAGTTGTCGACACGTATCTCGACAAACTGGCCCGGAAGCATCTCGGGCAAAGGCTTGTCGTCGGTAAGCTTGATGAGGACGTGTTTGTCGCTCAAAGCTTCAACAGAATTGACCGTAAGGTCGAGGATGAATTTTTTCATTTATATAGTTTAATTGTTTTCGGAGTACAAAAATAGTGTTTTTTGCAGAATTAACGGCATAGTTTCGACATAATTGTATTACATTTGTACTCGAAAAGTACTTGAAACAATAAACACTATGAGCAAATATATACTTCCTGCCGAATGGCACACCCAATCGTGTGTGCAACTGACGTGGCCTCATGAGGACACCGACTGGCGCGAATATCTTGACGACATCACCGAGACATTTGTGCAGATAGCCAAGGCTGTGGCACATTATGAGCCGCTTGTCATCGCTGCCAAATATCCGGAGCGTGTGCGCGAGATGCTTGCCGAGAGTCTGAACGACGATGAGATGGCGCGTGTCAGCATCTACGAGTGCGACAACAACGACACATGGGCACGCGACCATGCTTTCATCACGCTTGTTCCTACAACCGACGCTTCGGCTTCGTGCCGACTGCTCGACTTCCGATTCAACGGATGGGGCGAGAAGTTTGCTGCCGACAAGGACAACCGCATCAACCGCACCTTGTATGATAATGGTGTGTTCAGCGGCGAGCGTGTCGACTATGACGACTTTGTGCTTGAGGGCGGTTCGATAGAGAGTGACGGTCGCGGCACGGTGCTCACTACAAGCGTGTGCCTTATGGCTCCTCACCGCAATCAACCTATGACGCAGGCAGAGGTGGAAGAGGTGCTCAAGGAGCGTTTGTGTGCACGCAAGATAGTGTGGTTCGGCCACGGACAACTCATCGGCGACGACACCGACGGCCATATCGACACCATAGTGCGCATCTGTCCCGACAACACTCTGCTGTATGTGGGTTGCGACGATGAAAACGACCCGCAGTATGCCGACCTTAAGGCTCTTGAAAACCAGCTGAAGCAAGCCACCGATGCCGACGGTAAGCCATATCGGTTGCTCAAACTCCCCATGCCAGATGCGCTCTATGACAATGGCGACCGACTGCCTGCCACTTACGCCAACTTCCTGATTATAAACGGAGCTGTGATAGTTCCTACATACAATCAGGAGTCAAACGACACCCGTGCTCTTGAACTTGTGGCAGAGGCATTTCCCGGCTACGACATCATAGGCATTGACTCGCAGACCATCGTTCGACAACACGGCTCGATACATTGCCTCACAATGCAATATCCCGTAGAGTGCACGATTCCGTCAGAATGTCGTTAACGTTTAGCTGATACACAATGCCAATAATAGAAATAACGTC
Source organism: uncultured Prevotella sp. (assembly GCA_900550035.1). GTDB lineage: Bacteria > Bacteroidota > Bacteroidia > Bacteroidales > Bacteroidaceae > Prevotella. The sequence goes on from URQS01000047.1 coordinate 16,243, forward strand.
TTTGAGCCATCCAGGTGTAGAGGTGTTTGGTAATCTCACCGAGAAGCAGTTGCGCCACAGCTACGAGAGCGACAACGGCATATTCATCGTGGAAAGTCCAAAGGTGATAAGTCGTGCTCTGGATGCCGGCTATAAGCCATTGGCCTTGTTGTGCGAACGTAAGCATGTGAATGGCGATGCGGCTGAGATAATAAGCCGATGCGACACGGACGTACCCGTATATACTGGCGACCGCCAGCTGCTTGCTTCGCTCACGGGCTATGTGCTGACACGCGGCGTATTGTGTGCCATGCATCGTCCCTGCTTCAAGAGTGTGGAGGAAGTGTGCCGAGAAGCCAGACGAGTGGTTGTGATAGACGGAGTTGTGGATGCCGTAAATGTTGGCTCGATATTCCGTTCGGCTGCAGCTCTGGGTATTGATGCCGCCTTGCTTACACGTACATCGTGCGACCCCCTAAATCGTCGTGCCGTAAGAGTGTCGATGGGTTCTGTGTTCGCTATTCCATGGACGTGGATGGACTGCTCACTCAGCGATTTGAGCAAGACAGGATTGCGCACGGCAGCCATGGCTCTTACCGACCGTTCGGTGTCGATAGACAATCCGCAATTGATGGCTGAGCCACGACTGGCTATTGTAATGGGCAACGAGGGTGACGGACTGCCACAGTCGACTATCGACGAAGCCGACTACGTAGTGCGCATTCCGATGTCGCATGGAGTTGACTCGCTCAATGTAGCAACAGCTGCTGCCGTTGCATTCTGGCAATTAACTTGACCATATCATAATTAATAATTAGTAATTAATAAATAATCGTTTATGAAAATAGGATATCTTCAGCTGCATAATACTGCTGATATAAAATCAAACATTCTGCGTATTGCCGATGGCATAAGAGACTTGGCAGAACGCGGAGCCGAACTCGTAGTGCTGCAGGAGTTGCACAATTCGTTGTATTTCTGTCAAGTTGAAGACGTTGACAACTTCGATCTGGCTGAGCCGATACCTGGTCCTTCAACTGATTTCTTCGGCGCTGTAGCCAGAGAATGCAACGTTGTAATCGTGACATCTTTGTTCGAGCGTCGTGCTCCGGGACTCTATCACAACACCGCCGTTGTAATAGAGCGCGACGGAACGATAGCAGGCAAGTATCGCAAGATGCATATTCCTGACGATCCGGCTTACTACGAGAAGTTCTACTTCACACCGGGCGACCTCGGTTTTCATCCTATTCAGACCAGTGTGGGCAAGCTTGGCGTGCTCGTATGCTGGGACCAGTGGTATCCCGAAGCTGCACGTCTTATGGCTCTGCAGGGTGCCGAACTCCTGATTTATCCTACTGCCATAGGTTATGCTGCCAATGATACAGAGGAAGAACAGCAGCGCCAGCGCGAGGCTTGGACAACTGTGCAGCGTGGACATGCCGTTGCCAACGGATTGCCCGTCGTGTCGGTCAACCGTGTAGGCTTCGAGCCCGACCCGAGCGGACAGACTGAGGGAATACAATTCTGGGGTTCGTCGATGGTTGTAGGTCCGCAGGGCGAAATGCTCTATCGCTCTGCACCCAACAAGGAGGAGAGTATCATTGTTGACGTAGACCTTGCTCATAGCGAGGATGTGCGCCGTTGGTGGCCGTTCCTTCGCGACCGTCGCATCGACAAATATGGCGATATTGTGAAGCGATTTATAGATTAATAGCACATAAAAAAGGACAACTTTGGAAGATTCAAAGTTGTCCTTTTTTATGTATAAAGTTGTCCTATCCGAATTATATTGAACTTCGGCTATTTACGAAACACGAATACATTGATTGCTGCAATCACAATGGGTACAAAATACAGGCTTGTTGTCAACAGAAAGAACTGACGATAGCCAATTACGTTTTGCATCAGTCCGGAGAACAGTACAGCGATGATTATGATGAGCGACATTATGCCCAATGCGATTGCATTGCGCAGCTCTGTACCGCTACCGGCATTGGCGAAGCGGTCAATCATAGTCCAATAAGCCGACATCCCAATTCCGAGCGCAGCGTAGCCTATAAATGTTGAAAAGCAAATGATTCCAAGCGATGCTGCAGTGTTGAAACTCATAAACGTCATCATCAGTCCGTGTAGCGACATAAGCAACGCCATAGGCAGAATACAACGGCGCAGTCCGCAACGGGCTATTGCCTTATTGCCTAAATGTATTCCTGCAAACAATGCCACGACGCCTATTGTGCCAAACGATAGTCCGAACTCCTGCGGTGACAGTCCTAATCCGCCATTGTGTGGCGGATCGATGTAAAGCAAAGGAGAAATGGCTGCTGCCAACGCTTCTGGCAGAATGAATAGTAACGAGAAGAGCATGAAATGGTTGCGCAGTCCGCGTGTCATCAATCTCATTACAACAAGGAATTCGCCACGATGCAGTCCCAGCAAATCCTTAGGCATGGCATATGGCTTCTTGCCTCCTGGCAGGAAAATGCTGTGCCACAGCCACAGGAAGAATTCGATGCCAGCCATAATATAGAACATTACGCTCCACGAATAGCGCACGTTGCGTGTCAATACCTCCATATTGCCGCTAAGCATTGTCATTGTACCGATGCCGAACATCAATGAGGCGCAGCGCGATAGGCGTGCAATGAGTCGGTGGAACGGTGGGGTGTCGTCGGTTCTATTGATATAGAAACGGCGTATGGCTATCTTGTAGAATATGCCCGACACAATGATGAACGGCATGAAGCACATGAATCCCTGCAACCAATAGTTGGTGGGAAGTGTGAAGGCGATGGCCCATAGCGACAATGTACAGATGAACTCGGAAGATAGAATCCATACCTTTATGGTGCCACGGAAGTGGGCTACAACCATTTCAAACAGCGGGCGCAGCAGGAATGGCAGACACAATAGTGAGATGTAGAGGGTGGTAAGGGCGTTGTTGACTCCGAAGCGTCGCAACACCACCAGTGCCAAGACAATCAACGACAGCAACATTCCGTCGCCAAGAAACAGCGACGGAAACCACGACCAACGCAAACGGTTGGTTGGCGTTGGATGTTGAGTGTTATGGTTGTTGTCTGTCATATATTGAATTTGTTAATCTTATTACATTTTAGTCCCATCCATATGGGGGGGAGGGTAGGGGGATGGTTCTATTTTTTCTTTCCAAATTCCGGGTCAATCTTCAGGAATGCTGTAACGATGAATGTTATGAGGCAGCATACCATTACGATGATGAAGAATTTCTGATAGCCTACATAGTCCTTCAAGTAGCCCGACACCATGCCGGGAAGCATCAGTCCGAGATAGGATATACCGGTACATATTGAATAATGTGACGTGCGGAACTTGCCTTGACAGTAATATAGCATGTAAAGCGTGAGCACGGTGAATCCCAATCCATAGCCAAACTGTTCGACGAAGAGGCACGACGACACAATCCATAGGCTTGACTCAAGCGTATAGCTCAGGTAGATGTACACCACATCGGGCAGCGTAATGGCGCAAACCATTGGCCATAGCCACTTCTTCATGCCGTCGCGACTTACCAACACGCCACCTATAATGCCGCCGAGCAGGAGTCCGATGAGTCCTACTGTACCTTGTGCCAGACCATATTCTTCGGGCGACAGTCCGAGTCCGCCCTCTGATGGCGGGCGCATGAGGAATGTCTTGGTCATTGTGTTGAGCAATGCTTCGGGGAAGCGGTAGAGCAGGAGGAAGAGCATAACGAAGAAAGTCTCTTTTGCTCCGAATTTCGAGAAGAATGTTATGAGCATCCTCTTCAGTTCGGCAGCCACTTCGCCAACACCTTTGTCCGAACTGATGTCGTCCTTGGGACGTGGCATCATGCGGCAATGGTAGAGCCAGATACCGATGAAAAGAGCCGCCAGGCCGTAGAATATGAGAGTCCACGTGTAGACTACTGACATATGGAAAGAATGTTCCAGAAGTCCGGCGAGCGACACAAGTGCTCCGTTCACGAATATCACAGCGAGACGGTAGAACGTGTTGCGCAGACCTACATACTTAGCCTGATTGTGTTCGTCGAGTTCTATCATGTAGAAGCCGTCGGCAGATATGTCGTGGGTGGCGCTGGCAAACGCCATGGCGAAGAGGAAGAACATAGAGCCTTGAAACCACATTGGAGTGGGCAGAGTGAAGGCTATGCCTGCCAATGCGCTGCCCATAAGCAGCTGCATTGTAAGCACCCACCAGCGCTTGGTCTTCAGAAGGTCGATGAATGGGCTCCACAATGGCTTTACCACCCATGGCAGAGCAAGCCATCCGGTATATAGTCCAACCTCAGCGTCGGTTAGCCCCATCTGCATGTACATTACAATAGACAGGGCTGTAACGACAACGTTGGGCAGTCCTTCGGCAAAATATAGTGTGGGAATCCATGCCCACGGACTTGTTTTTTTCATTCCTTTATTTATAAATCTTCTTTATCTCCGCACCACGATAGTAGTGCAGCAGAATCTGATCGTAGTTGTATCCCTTGGCGCCCATTACGGCAGCACCAATCTGGCAGAGGCCAACGCCGTGTCCCCATCCGGCACCAGTCAGTCGGAATGTTTGCGGCACTCCGTCCTTGACATCCTCCTTGTCAACTACGAAGGCGCTGCTGTACAAATGGGTGTCGCTGAGTGCGCGGCGTATCTCCAGTTCCTTACCAATGGTGAATGATTGCTTTGTACCAACAATTTTCAGTCGGCATATGCGTCCGCTACGTCCTCGCTCTACGGGTATGAGGTCAACGATGTCGCCAAACTCTATCTTCAGCCGCTCGGTTACGAGGTTCTGCAGTTGCTCCTGCGTGTATGTGACGTGCCAGCGGTAGAAGTCGGTCGTCTCCTGGTCGTAGTCGTTGAGCACCTCTGAGAGAATCTGTCGGTCGTTGGTGTTGCACAACGATTCGGGTGCAGTACGTATCCATTGTTCGGCATTGGCTTCAATGGTGAGGTCGGGCAGGTTTGTGGCTACATCATCCTTGCCGTCGACATTTGCCACGTCTCTTACAGCTACGAGATAAGGCTTCTTAATATTCTCCCAACAGTACTGGAATTCCTCGGTAGCGCCACCGCAGCATTTAGAGAAGCGTGCGTCGCATATCTCGTTATCGTTCAGGAGTATCTGTCCGCGTGTGGCGTGAATGGCCTGTGCCACTTGTGGGCTTGTAGCCTTTGTTATGCCCTGATAGCGTTGGCAATGGTCGTCGGCGCAAACGTCGAATATGGTATGGTCCTCGCGGTCGTACCATTTTATCAGTTCGTCGTCCTTGCGTATGAACGAGAAGAAGCCGTTTTGTCCGGCACTTGTCTGCTGCTTGCGTCGCTGTTCAATCTGTGCGAGTAGCCAGCTGCGTGATATTACAGCGTGAGCCTTGAGCAGTTCGATGCTCGATGTGGCGCTCATCTCGCTTGATATTACGCTTTCCAGATAAGTCTCTACAGGTAGCTCATTGATGGCACACACCTTGTCGGAATCGACCACGAGTCGCAGAGCGCCGAGGAATGTCTGTGTCTCCTGACGCTCCCAGTGGAAGTTGACACCTATTGTGACGTCGTGAAGCGAGAACGATGCATCGGTCGACTGTGGGTGGAAGGTGAGTTCGCGGTATTGCATTCCGTTCCATAGGATTCCACCTTCATGGAATTCTACAGTCTGTTCGCCCTCAATAAGGTTGCCCTTTGCCATATATGGCTTGTTGAGCGAGAACGAAATCTTTGCACCGCTCACGATACCCACTGATACTGACGGTTGCTTGCCGGCAAAATGACTGTCTTGCGAGGCTTCGTTAGAGCGTGAGCGCAATTTGTCGATAGTCTCGGCAAATTCTGACGGTTTCATGCCGCACTCCTTCAGTATGCTTAGAGCCTCGTCGGGAGTGATGGTTTCGAAGTCCTCGTGGCGTGGAGTCACTATAAATCCTGCCATGTCCAATGCTCCCGGGCTGACGAGGCGCTGTGCGTCGCCGCTGTTGAAGTAGCAGTCGGGACGGTGCTTGCTGCGTGGTATTACTACCGACAGATAGTTGTCGCCATCGCGCCAAGCCAGGATATTCATCATTGGTTCGGTGTCGCCGCCGTGCATAGGCAGCGAGGCGTAAAGATTACGGAATAGCTGTTCGCCCGTAGTGCGGTCTGTACAGCGTATTACGAACAATGGTATCGGTGTGTGCTTGAGTGCAGCCAGCTCGCCCTTGTCGTCTTTCTTGATGATTATGTCGAGGTCGCGACTCAGACGTGCCCAGTCATTCTGCAACGGCAGCATACCCGAGCAGATAGCCTGGAAGTGCATGTGGTCGGGGGCTGACGCTCCGCACTTCGGACCATTGTAGAATACGGTCAGTGTTGGGTAGGTATCGAGCAGTCGATACACCTCGCCGTAGTTCAATCCGATGCTCTGCGGGCGGTGGGCACGCAGTGGAATGGTGAAGTGCTGTGGCATTATAGGGAATGGATTGACAAGCAGGGTGAAGTTCTTGTCAATATGCTTTTGCATCTGTTCGGCTGGTCGGTTCTGCTCGCACAGGAAACATGGGCGTTTGGCTATAGCCTTCTTCTCGATGTTGGCGCCAGTCGATACTATACGCGCAGGATTGAATTGCAGCTTCAGTGTGATTTCGCCACATGAAAGTTCGCGTGTCTTCACGTTGCGCAGGTCGTGGAAGTGGTGTCTGGCATCTGCCCACACTTCAAGCTGTCGATTGAAGAAGCGTTGCAGCGAACTGTCGGTAGTAGCGTCAGCGTTGCCAGCCGACATCTGCTGGCGGGCTGAGATTTCGAGTGTGCGCAGACGGTCCTTGTAGAGGTTGTTGGCGTTCTGTCGTTCAATGCTCAGTGCGGCATCGCTGTTGCCGTCCCAGCGGCGGCACAGATACAATTCGTCGAAGATGCGTCCGATGCGGTATTTGCGTGAGAATGCAAGTCCGAGCGCATAGTCCTCGCCATAGCTCGTATTGGGGAATTTTATTTGGCGTAATATAGGAGTGAAGAAGGCACGTGGAGCACCGAGCCCGTTGATGCGCAAAGCGTTGTTTGGACCGTTGAGGTCGGTCCACTCGCTGTGGTCGATCAGTCCTGGAGGCAGTGTTTCGAGCTGGAAGTTGCACATACGGTAGCTTCCGATAATCATAGCCGCTCCCTGGCGGTGGAATTCGTCAACGATGCGTTGCAGAGTTTGAGGCGACGAATACAAGTCGTCGCTGTCGAGCTGTACGGCAAAGCGTCCGCAGCGCTCATCGTCGATAGCCACGTTCCAGCATCCGCCGATGCCAAGGTCGGTGCGTGTCGGCACGATATGGATGAGTCGTTTGACTTCCTTGGCAATGTCGTTGAGTATCTCGAATGTGCCGTCGGTAGAGTGGTTGTCCACAACTATTACGTTATACTTGAAAGTTGTCTTCTGGCTGAGTGCCGATTTTACGGCGTCTGCCACGGTTTTGGCGCGGTTGTATACAGGAATTACAACCGAGGCCTCACAGCTGAAGTCCTGCTCGCTGAAGTCGGGTTTTCTGTAGTGTGAAGTGTCTACCGTTGCACCAATCTTCTCAAGGTGGCGTGTGGCAGCCTGTTCCATTTCCACTTGCACCTCACGATTGCGCGGGTTGACATAGTCGAACTGTCGTTCGCCGCTCTTCCGTAGGTCGGTTTCAATCTGCGTGTAAAGATATTCGTTGAGGTGGAATATCTCTGCCTTGCGACTGATGTACAGGCGCAGGTCGTACAGTCCGGCATACTTATAGTCGGCTTTCTGCTGTTTGGCGGCATAGTCGTGCAGAAGCGACGAGCGTATGAGTATGAGCTGTCCGAAGTCGAAGTCGTCGCGTATGCTACCCTTCTGATAGTCGATGGTGGGATGCTTCTCGGTCAGTCCGTCTTTTTGTATATAGCTGTCGGCGTACACCATTCCGGCACCGCTGTCGGTAGCCACACGCAGCATACGGTCAAGGGCGTGCTGTCCCAGATTCACGGGTGTGGTTTTGAGGTCCAGCAAAACATACTCGGCATCGGTATTGGCTTCGATGTCGAGCAGCGTCTGAGTGGATGTGAGGCTGTCGGCATTGATGATGGTGATGTCGTTGATGTATTTGTTGCCGTCGATATATTGGTCTATATGGCAGTTGCCGTTCACCAACAAGTTAATATGTTGAATTGTCTTGCTTTGTCGTAGCGTTTGCAGCAACTCTTCCAAGTCGTTTATGTCGCTGCAAGGCATAAAGCAGTCTATTTTCTCTCTCATGTTTATTGTATTTTGTTTGTGTGATGGTATTGTCAACAAAGATTTTGATACTGCAAATTTAGTGAATTTATTCATCATACAACAAAAAAGTGTATATATTTTTATTTGTGATTTTGAAGTTCAAAATATTTGTTCTAACTTTAGCCATAAAAAATACAATATGAGAAAGTTTTTGTTGATAGTATCATTATCTTTTGCGGTTTTAACGGCATTTGGAGAGGTTGGTGACTGGCACGTAGTTCGCTCACATGCTCAGAAGCATTTCTTGCAGACTATACCTGCTGGCAATTATAGTGGCATCACGAATATGGGTGGTGATGTGTATGCAATGGTCAGCGACAAGTCTGATTCGGCGCTGTATTTCAATGTGCGTCTGTATATAAGCCGGCAGACGGGCGAGTTGCTGCAGGCTGAATATATGGGCAGTAAGGGTAGGACAGAGGCTGCCGGACTCGACAATGAGGCAATTGCCAAGGTGTCGGATTCAACGATTGTAGTGGCAAGTGAGCAGCGCTTCCGACTGAAGGAATATCTTATCGGCCAGAATAATGTTCCCGGTAAGGACAGGAATGGTGTGGCTGAAGACAAGGCTCAGCCGAAGTTGTGGGAGTGGTCGATGCGTGAGGAAGACTTTTGGCCCAACTATGGATTTGAGTCGTTGGCTTACGACAGCATTGGCCGCAAGCTGTGGACCATCAATGAGAGTACGATGCGACGCGACGGCAAGCCTGCCACACCACAGAATCCGCATAGAAATGTGCTTAGGCTGATGTCGTTCAATCGCGACGATGTCACTGCCGTACCTGTTGCCTATCTGTATCGTATGGATATGCCTACAACGATGAAGACCGCCGAGACTTATTCCATGGGTGTCAGTGAGTTGTGCGCTCTGCCCGACGGACAGTTGCTTGTATTGGAGCGTGAGGCTTTTGTGCCGAAAACAAAGATTGGAGCGTTCTGCCAGTGCAAACTGTACGTTGTCAATCCATCAGTTGAAACACCGTATCCGTTGGAAAAAAGCGTTGAGGCTGGTGCGCCGTACGTCAGCAAGCGTCTGCTTACATCGTGGCGCACAACGATAACCCTGTTCAGCCAGAACTGGGCAAATTATGAAGGAATGTGTCTCGGACCGAAACTCGAGAATGGCGACCAAGTGGTAATTCTCGTCAGCGACTCGCAAAACGGCTATGCCGGCTTGCTGCGCGACTGGTTCAAGACGATAGTTATTTCGAATTAGGAATTAGGAGTTAGGAGTTAGGAGTTGTTTGAATTAGGAGTTAGGAATTAGGAATTGTAATTCTTAATTTTCCAAATTCTAACATAAAGCTCTAAAGCAGCCAAAGGAGAATAAGAGAGGTTGGAACGTAAACAGTTGGGAATGAGTAGATTTGCA
>URQS01000048.1 GCA_900550035.1 uncultured Prevotella sp.
TCGCTACCTTTTTGACCTCTGTGTCATCTTATGAGGGCGGTTGCGGATTTGAGGGAACATAGAATATAACCTTGTTGCCCTCTGGGTCTTTTTGTTCTCTTTTTTCTACATTGAATTTGTTTCTCATTACAGCCATCTTAGCTGCAAAGTTCTTAACTGTTTCGTAATGACCTCCCTCAGTTTTCTTGTTTTGCCATTTGTAGCCAAGGATTGTCAAGTTATCAAAGTCGTTTTCCAATTCACTTATAGAACCAATGTTCTTGAATGTATACAGTTTTCTGGTATTTTCCAATCCGTCATCAGTATTCATTCCGACATTCAAACTATTGTTAATAGCTGTATAGTCAATGGTCGCAGTAGTTATTGACTTGAACCAAAGTTGGAATGTATACTTTGTCGTCAAATAGTCTACATCTGCCGTTTTGTATGAATTGGCAACCCACTTGAACAACAATGCTAAGAAGCCTTGATAGCTATATTCTACCTTTCTGTCCCATAAGAATCCGAAAGGATAGATGCCTTCATTGTCCTTTTCAAAGCGTTCATATCCTACATTGTTACCATTCCAACTTGGACATTTCTGTGTAATGGTCTTCTTGTAAGCATTAGCATCTGAAGAACCATCTACTTTCAATGTGATGGTTATGTTGCGATCGGTATTGCCTATGTTCTCAGGAATGAAAACGTATGCGTTTGTTTCAAGGTTGCCAGTACCAGTGACAGTAGCCGTACCTCTTGCGGACTGGTTGGTTAGCTTTTTACTGATAATTTCACCTTCGTCATTTCTTTTGATTTCAACATATTTATCAATCCAGAATCCCTGCTTAGCGACATTGAGTGCTCCGTCTTCTGGGTTGTCCAACAGTACCGATACGTCAATGCCGTTGTATATCTCTCCGTCTATTTTTGCGGTGAGTGTCCATTTGGTATTTGGCTCCAAGTTGCCTATTTTTACCTTTATAGGTTCTACAATATAGTGAGCATCAAGTGCTTCTGATGTATTTTCGATATTCAGCTCATACTCTGGTGTGATAGAGAGTCGATAGGTTACGGTTTTGCCCATTGGCCATTCGGCTCCGTTGAGTGATGCGCTCAGTATGCGGTCTTTGCCAGATATGTTGTCATGGAAAGCCACTTCGAGCTTGCTGTCTGCACCTAATGTTTGGGGCAGGAGCATAAATGTAGATTCACCGGCGTTGAGCTCGGTGCCGTTAGGAGTGGTGCTTGTTGTTGTCTGGTTTGGCGAAATGGTGAAGTCGGTTGTATTACCACTCAACGTCCATGCTGAGTTCACCATGTCGTATGTTCCAGAGTTCTTTACGCCCTTAAGAGATACACTCTTGATAGTACCTTCTGTCATAGTAGCGCCAGTTTTGATGATGACAGCAGTACACAGGTGCTTGAAGTTCAGAGATACGGGAGTGCATGTGCCGTTGTTAGTAGGGCTATCGATGAAGTCGGTAGCAGCAGCCACGATGTCGCGCTGGTTCTTTGCCTCAGCAGGTGTAGTGTACTGGAGCTTAGTTGCATTAGGATTGTTGGGTACAGATTGGAAAGAGGCATCTGTAGGAGCCCATGCCAAGAAGCGAAGCTGACGGTTGGAGCCTGGCCAATAGTAGGTTTTGGAAGGCACCCAGTTAGTGCCCGTCTTCGTTGCAACATCGTTCATATAGTACTGCGTGCCGACGTTGCCATTCTCCTTGACGGCAGCCACAACCTTAAAGTCGTTGTACATGCTTGTCTGCATAGCTGCACGGGTAGCAGGTCTGCCTGCATTACTGTTGCCGATGCCGTCGGTTACAACGGCACGCACGCAGAGTGTGTCGGCAGAATTGTCCGAGCGCAGAGTGTAGCGGGCAGCTGTATAGCCGTCAGCAGAATTGTTTGCGCGTGTAGAAGCACCGTTTTCGGTAGATACGCCGAAGCTGATGCCGTCGGTATTCGTTTCCGCTTTGCCGAGAAAGTCGTCGCTGCTGCATGAAAAGAGCGACGCTGACAGTAGCACAGCAGCGATGCTGGCTGTCAATTTGTGTATATTCATTTTTCCTTTCATCTTTGTTCGTTTTTGTGATTAATAATATATTTGTGAGTGTAAGGGGAACATTCAACCCCTTACACCCTGTAGTATTAGTTGTTTGTTGCAGACTTCAGATTGAAATTGTTGTTAGTGAAGTCTTCCCACTTAGCAACTGTAGCTGTGAATGTGATCGGGCAAAGTTCCTCGTCAGGATTGATGTTCTCTGCTGTGAATTTAGCAACGAACTGATAGCTCAAGCCCTGTTTCATTGCTGTTTCAGGCAGAGTCACAGTGTGATTGTAAACGTCTGTAACGCCATGGTGTTCACGTTTAACGGTGAATGTCAAGTTGTAAGCCTTGTTGGCAGGAATCATGTACTTGTGAGCTGTTTCTGCTTTAGCGTTCTGCTCCATAGCAGCTGCATTGCCGAATTCGAGTGCGCCAGTTGCCTGACCAGGAGCCCAACTGAGGTTTGCAAGCTGTTCTGCGAGTGTAGCTGTACCAGATGTGTAGGCATCATTAATCTTTACATTAGAAACTGTAAGCTTAGAACCGTCAAGCATTCCGTTCTCAAACTGGAAGCGAACGCGTGAGAGCATGTGGTTGAATGTCAAGTTAACAGGTGCAGGGCATCCTTCACCTGTTACAGCCGCCTGCTTCTCTGCTGCATAGATAAGGTCTGTTTCGCCAGTACCATTATTAAATGTAAGCGAACCCCAAGTGTTGATTGTAGTAGGAGCGGTGAATGTGTAGGCATCATTCGGAGCGAGTGCTACGAAGCTGTAAGCATAACCCTTCTCCCAATAAACCGGTGGTGCATATGACCATGCGCCATTTGCCTTTGTCACATCCTTAGCAACGAACGGAGTTCCAGTCTGATTGCCTTTGTTCATCAAGCCCCATACCTTGAATGCATCGAGGTTGTCAGTTGTGGCATCATTAGCGGCACGTGTTGAGTTGTTAACGAAGGTCTTAAAGCCGATTGCATTACCCTTAGCAACTTCTACAGTTTCGTCGCTGTTGCAAGCTGTGAGCGTCAAGCCCATAGCTGCCAAACCCATAACTAATAATTTTTTCATAGTTTTTAAATTTTTGAGTTGGTTATTAATAAAATGAATTGAATTATTGTTTTGTTTCTAGTTTTACCCGTTGTGTCGTTTAACGTATGTCTAGTTATTTCAGCGGTATGATGATGTCTTTGAAATCGCCCCAACCGTCAACGTTAACGTCGAAGCCAGAGCCGCCTTCCCATCCTTCCTTATCGGTAATCTCAAGACCCTTCACTACGATGACACCACCCTGAGGTTGATCCTCAACCTGCTTAGTCACGTCGAAGTCGAAGTTTTTGATTTTTCCGTTCTTGAGTCGTACCTCAAGGTTGAGGGCGTAGCTGCGCTGTCCACGAGTGGGCTGATAGAGTGCGTTGGGCCAATCGGGTACTCCGAACGATGTTACTATTGCCTGTGCACCCCAAGGCTCGAGTGTGCAGTCGTAGAGCAGAGTGGCAGCCTCTTTCGATGTGCGTCCGCTGTTCATATATACAGCAGCTGCCATGCCTGAGAGTGCGCCGCGTACCAATCCTACATACTCCAGACCCTTGCTGAACTCGTATCTTACGAGATACTTGAACACCATCGGGTGCATTGTCACCGACATCTCCGGCATTTCGTAGGTACGCTCAGATGTATACTTTTCGTTGTAGTTGCCATAGAGCATATCGGGCATTGTCACTGTAGGCTCGCCCTTAGCGTTGTTAGCCTTGAATGGGTTGCCCATATAGGTAGAGCGTGTACGTGTACGTGTTGTAGCCTTAGCCGAGGCGTAAGAGTACATATCGTCGAAGAGGATATACTCCGTGTCGTTGTTGTAGAACAGCAACTGGTGGTTGCCCGGTTGCAGACCTACTACGTCGCCCTGAGCCGGCATATTAATCATATCGTTGACACCCGTCTCGCTGAATACGTGCATACGGAGACCGGCAGGAACCTTCGGGCGAAGGTCGTTGTATGCCATACCGTATTTCTCGGGCCATTCAGCTTCCGAAGCCCATACCTTCTGGTTTTCGTTAAGTTCCCACTCCTGCTGGTAGGTAGCTGTGACGCGGAAGTCGAACTTTGGTGCATGAACGTCGTGGTCGAAGCACAAATCCTTATGCTCGCACGATGTCAGTGTGGGCATGGCGAGTGCCATAGCGCATAGTGTGCCTAGTAATAACTTGGCTGATTTCTTGCAGTTAATCATTTCTCGCCTCCTTTCTTCGTTTTCGTGTTGTAGTTGCCGTGTCCAAGAAGCCAAACGAGCGATACCTCAACCTTAGTAGGGCCTACCCAGTGGCGGTTCTTTGTGGCTTGCCATACGTAGTGGCCGTCGAGCGGAATATACTCATAGTAGCGTCCGCCCATATATCCTGCAGCGATGCTGAAGTCGATGTTCAGTCGGCGTGCTATAGGCAGAGAGTAGCCGTATTCAGCACCGATGGTGTAGTTCATACGATCCCACAGTGTGCCGCCAGGCTCGCCACCCATATATCCTGTGCCACCAAACTCGAAGTCGTAGGTGAGCATCTGTGCATTGATGCCGATGTGGTGTCCTTGCAACGGCTTCTCGGCAGCTATAGCACCGAAATACTTACGAAGGCTGATACCGCCACCGTAAATGCGCCAGTAGCGATGGCTCTTGTTGCGGCTCCACCATCCGTACATCCAGTCGGCAGCTATGCTCCAGCGGTTGCCGAGCGAGAACTCAACGCCGATGTTAGGCACGAGGAGTGCGTCGTAGAGCATGTTGGTCTTGAGTGCGAAGTATGCTGAACTCTTTGAGTCCACGATAGGTTCGGGCTGGGCAGGAGTCTCGGCTACGGGTGCTGGTTGTTCAACCACCGGAGTCTCAACCACCGGAGCAGCAGCCACTTCCTTCTTGTTGCGTATGGTGACGAGGATGGCGCTGGCGTTGCGTACAGAAGGGAAGAACTTGTCGAGCATGTAGTTCCAAGTGCGTCCGTAGTTCATCTCCATGAGTCGTTTCTTGCGGCTGTCGATGAGTTTGCCCTGTTTATTATAGGTGTACTCCTGTGTTTCGAGCAGTTCGTGCAGCACCTCTTTCTTTTCGGGCATGTCGGAGCGCTCAACGTAGTAGGCGAGCTTGCGCCATGAGTCGGACCACTCCTGTCGGTTGATGATGTCCTCAGGCAGGTTGATGTGCTGACGCACATACTGCTCCATGCTGGCACAACGGTTTTGTGCAAGCTTGATGTTGCGAGCCTTGTCGCCTTCGGGCGATGCAGAGCCACAGAACGTCACTTTAGTAAGTTCAATGTCTTCGTTGTTTCTTATTTTGTTAAGAAACTCAATTACGTCGTTAAGATTTGAAGTGTTATTGCCGAAGTTGGGGTCAAGAACACTTGATCCTACCCTAAATTCGATGCAAACTTCTTTGTCGTTTTCTTGGGCGGCGGCAGTCTGTAGCCCGAGCGCCAAGAAGATGAGTGCTATAAATCGTATCATAGGCAATCGTCTTTTATTTGTCAAGTTTATTATTTTGCGTTTTAGTTAATATAGTTTTATTGTGTCACGTTAGTTAAATCACGTCTTGTCTTATGTTTCTTTAGTCAGCGTTAAGTCTTCGTAGTCAAAGTGCAAGGCAAAGTACATTACCTCGAACTTTTCGTTTGCAAATATAGCGATTGTTTACGAAATGAACAAACTTTTTATGAAAAATATATTACTTTTTTCGCTGTGTGGGAAAACAGGGGGCTTGCCCCCGTTGTTATGGTGAGATGGTGTGGAGCTTTGCTCCTGTTGAGAGTTTGTATTTGTGTTGGGTGAATAAAAAAGCGGAGGCCGAAGACCTCCGCTTTTGTTTTAATGTGTGTATATTACTTCCCTCACTATGAGGAGTAATTGTGGATTGTGCTTATTCCTTTTCTTCTTGTTTGGTCTTCGGCAATACCAGATTGAGCACTACGCCGATGACGGCGGCGAGTCCGATGCCTGAGATTGCGAACGAGCCTGACGAGAGTACTGCGCCTCCGAGACCCATGGTGAGCATTACGGAGATGATGATGACATTGCGGGTGTCGTTCATGTCGACCTTATGCTGCATGAGGTTCTGTACGCCAACGCTGGCGATGGTACCGAACAGAAGCAGCATGATGCCACCGAGCACAGCCTGCGGGATTGACTGCAGCAGTGCGCTGAGCTTGCCCACGATAGAGAAGCAGATGGCTGTGGCTGCCGAGATGCGTATTACGGCAGGCGAGGTGATCTTGGTGATTGACATGGCACCGGTCACCTCAGAGTAGGTAGTCTCAGGAGGACCGCCGAGCAATGCCGATGCAAGGCAGGCACATCCGTCGCCGAGCATGGTGCGATGTATGCCAGGATTCTCAACAAAGTCTTTCTTGGCTACTGCGCTTACTACGTATACGTCGCCGATGTGCTCAAGCACTGGGGCTATGGCTACGGGAATCATGTAGAGGAACGGTGCCCACTCGAAGTGGGTTATGGTATCGAAATGCACAGGCATGGCTATCCATGAGGCAGCAGCAACGCCCGAGAAGTCGACTTCGCCAATGCAGATGGCGATGACGTAGCCAACGATGACGCCACTTATAATAGGTACGAGTTTCATCAGTCCGCGACAGAAGGTGAGTACAACGATAGCGGTGATGAGCGACGCGAAGGCAAGCATCCAGTTGGACTTAGCCATGTCGACGGCGCTACCCGAGAGCGACAGACCGATGAGTATGATGACCGGCCCGATCACTACGGGAGGGAAGATGCGGTCAAGCAGTCGCTTGCCCTGCCATCTTACGAGGGCGCTCACGATGAAGTAGACGAGCGACACGGCAGTAAGGCCGGCAAGTGTGCCTGGCAATCCCCACTGCTTGGTAGCAGCGATGATAGGTGCGATGAATGCAAACGACGAGCCAAGGAAGATGGGCACCTTGCCGCCAGTGACGAAGTGGAAGATGAATGTACCCAGACCGGCTGTGAAGAGTGCCGTGGCAGGGTCGATACCTATGAGCAGCGGCACCAGCACTGTGGCACCGAACGCCACGAAAAGGAACTGCACGCCGACAAGGGTTTTCTTTGTTAGCGATAGTTGTTCTGTATCCATTTGGTTTGTTGTATTTACTTCACAAGAATCACGAGATACTTGCTGGTCGACCAGAATATCTGCGGGTTGTTGATGCGAAGCACGTACTGCTTGTTGGCATCCTGCAGTAGTGTGTACGAGCTTGACGGGTGCATGGTGAGAATCTTGGCTGACTTAGAGTAGAGCTTGATCTCCTTGTCGACACGGATGTCGATCTTGGTGAAGTAGCGCTTGTTGAAGTTCGACTCAAGCACCTTCGAGCCTTCGAGAATGCGCTGTTCCTTCAGCTCCTTCTTTGTGCCGAATACGAACCATGCTGTGTTGAGCTGCTTGTCCTGGGCGTTGATGGTCTCAGTCTTCTGCGACGACTCTGTCTTGAGGCTCGACACGTTGTCGTTGAGTGTGTTGACAGTCTTGTCGAGCTCGGCTATGTGTATGTCCTTGGCGTCGAGTTCGGCGCGCAGCTGCTTCAGCTCGTTGTCCTTCTCGTCAATCTGCCTTACGAGGTCTTCAATGGTCTTGCGGAACTGCTCGCCCTTGACGCTCGACTCGCGCATCTGCTGGCGCAGCTTCTCGATGAGAGCGCGGTTCTGCTTCATTGTGTTCGATATGAACTGGATGTTCTCGATAATCTGACGGCGCTTGTTGGCGCCCTCGCCGTTCTTGACGATGCTCACACGGTTCTGTGCCTCGTCAATTTCGCGCAGACCTTCCTGGATCTGGTTGAAGGTCTCCATCATGTCGTTGATTTCGTTGTCCTTCTGGGTTATCACACGCTGCAGCGAATCGCTTTGTATGGCGTTCTCAGCCGGTTGTTTCTTTTCACTGTTGCCGCACGATGCGAAAGCGGCAAATGCCAATGCAAATAATAAAAATTTTACGTTTTTCATATTTGTCAGGTTTTGGTTGTTATTCTTATGTTGTCGATTTCTATTCTTCTCTAAACTTCTTTTTCTTGAATTCTTCGGGAGCGGCTTCGCGCATGGCATATCGCTCCTTGTTGCTGAGACGTGGCTTCTTCTCCTTGGCTTGCGCCTTCAGAGCCTTGAGTGCCGACATCTCGCCCTCGCAGCATCCTGCCACCACGATGACTATCTCGCCGCGCGGCTCTGTCTGCTGGAAGTGGGCTATTATCTCCTTGAGTGATCCGCGTACACTCTCTTCGTGCAGCTTGGATATCTCGCGGCATACGCTGGCCTGGCGCTCCTCGCCGAATACTTCGGCAAACTGCTCCAATGTCTTGACCAGACGGTAGGGCGACTCGTAGAATATCATTGTGCGCGTCTCGCTGCGCAAGGCGTCGAGAAGCGTCTGGCGTCCCTTCTTCTGCGGCAGGAAACCTTCGAAGCAGAAGCGGTCGCATGGCAGTCCGGAACTGACGATGGCAGGTACGAAAGCCGTTGCACCCGGCAGACACTGCACCGTGATGCCAGCCTTGGCAGCCTCGCGGGCAAGGAAGAAGCCCGGGTCGCTGATGCCAGGAGTGCCAGCGTCGCTGATGAGCGCTATTGTCTCGCCAGCCTTCAGTCGCTCTACGATGGCGGCACTGGTGCCGTGCTCGTTGAACTTATGATGCGACATGAGACGGTTCTGTATGTCGAAATGCTTGAGCAGAATGCCCGACGTGCGTGTGTCTTCAGCAAGCACGAGGTCGGCCTCTCTCAATATACGGATGGCACGCATTGTCATGTCCTCCATGTTTCCCACCGGAGTGGGCACTATATACAATATCCCCATATTGGCGACAAATATAGCTATATTAATCAAGAATGGCAAAAAAAGAAGCCCTTTCTTTGCAATTTTTAAAACGTATTCGTAATTTTGTACCCATTGAAATCGCATTTTATATATGTTGGAACAGAAAATCACATTTGACAAATTCATACGTTGGACAGCCGTATTACTTATAACGGTGGCTGTTTTTGCCGTGACCAACTATCTGAGCAGCGTGCTGTTGCCCTTCTTCATTGCGTGGCTATTCGCCTACTTGATGTATCCTATGGTGAAGTTCATACAGTATCGCATGCGTGTCAAGGTGCGCGCACTTGCCATAATCATTGCTATGGCTGTGGTGCTGAGTGTGGTGGGACTGATGATATACTTCATCATTCCGCCCATGATAGGGCAGTTTCAGAAACTGTACGAGGTTCTGATGCACTGGCTCCACCAGACTACGCACACCAACGACCTGACAACGCTCGTGAAGAACTGGATTGAAGAGAACCAGGAACAGGTGGAGCGATTCTTCAAGAGCAACGATTTCAAGGATGCTATACGCACCAGTATGCCTAAGGTGTTTGCTGTGATAGGACAGACGGCAAACATAGTATTGAGCATTGTGGCATCGTGCATCACCTTATTATATATGTTCTTCATTCTGCTCGACTACGAATTCCTTACTTCCAACTGGATAAAGATATTCCCCAAGAAGAACCGACCTTTCTGGCATGAGCTGGCAGGCGACGTAGAGCGCGAACTCAACAACTACATACGCGGTCAGTGTCTGGTGGCGCTGTGCATGGGTGTGATGTTCTGCATCGGATTCAGCATAATGGATTTCCCTATGGCAATAGGTCTGGGCATACTCATCGGAGTAATGGATCTGGTGCCTTATCTGCACACCTTCGCCATCATTCCTACCGCCTTTCTTGCCATGCTCAAGGCGGCTGACACCGGACAGAACTTCTGGGTGGTGTTCGGTCTGGCTGTCGGACTGTTCTGCGTGGTGCAGATAATCACCGACATGATAGTAACGCCAAAGATTATGGGCAAGGCTATGGGGCTGAATCCGGCTATTCTGCTGCTCTCGCTCTCTGTGTGGGGTGCGCTGCTGGGCTTCATCGGACTCATCATTGCTCTTCCCCTGACTACGCTCATCATTGCCTACTGGCAGAGATACGTCACTAAGGAACACGAAGAGAATTAGGAATTAGGAGTTAGGAATTTTGAATTGTTCTCGGCTACGCCTGCGATTTTGAATTATTCAATTTTGAATTGTTCATGGCTGCGCTAATTGTCCCAAATGACGGAAAACAAAGGGGATAAGTCGAACGGAAGGTAAATAAATACTGAATTATTTTCGCATTCGGAATTTAATGTCTTACTTTGTATGAATAAAAAAAACGAACTGAATATAAAACAAAGATGCAAAAGAAACTAAATATAGCACTGCTGGCAATGTGCTGTGCCCCGGTCTGTGCTCAGACACATACCGACTCTATAGGCCAGCACAATCAGTTGGAGGTGGAGGCCGCCTATACATTTGCCGAGTCGCAGCTCGGACAGAACGCCGACATATCGCAGGGCGTGACAATGGTCAATTCGAACAAGAATGTGTTTGCATCGGAGGTGAGCTATCAGTTTGCCCCGACACACCTGAGATATCGTGCCTACAACCCGATGTACAATGAGGTGTATATCAACGGAGTGCTGATGAACAATGCTGAGACAGGACAGTTCCGCTATCCTACAATCGGTGGCATAGGAGTGCAAGGGCTGCACTTTGACTCGTCGCTGCCGTTTGAAGACTTCGGCTATGGCATGACGGCATTGGGAGGCTCGAACAACTACAACTTCCGCGCTGCCGACATGAAGCGTGGACAGCATATAGAGTGGACCGGATCAAACCGCAACTATACTATGGGCGGTGCCTACTCCTATGCATCGGGACTGAAAGAGAACGGATGGGCATTTGCCGGAACCCTGTCGTATCGCTGGGCTAAGCAGGGATATGTAGACGGCACACCGCTCAGATCGCTGTCGTACTATCTCAGCGTGCAGAAAGTGCTGAACGACAACCACTCATTGGCTTTCGCCACATGGGGCAGTCCGTCGAAGCGTGCACAGTATGGCGCTTCTACCGACGAGGCTTTCCAATTGGCTGACGACCATCAGTACAATCCTTATTGGGGCTACTACAACGACAAGAAGCGCAACTCGCGTGTTGTGCGTGAGTTTGCTCCTACTGCATTGCTGACATGGGACTGGAACATCAACGAAAAGACACGACTGAGCACTTCGCTTCAGGGACAATACGCCTGGTACAGATGCACCCGATTGAACTACAACGGCGAGAATCCTTATGCCGACTCATGGCTGAAGATGCCAAGCTCGATATATAACGTGTGGAACCCATCTGACCCTGCCAACACTGCCGATGCCAAGGCACGATGGGAGAAGGCATGCACGGAGTGGGCAGCCGACAAGTCAAATCGACAGCTTGACTGGGAACGCATGTACTGGTTTAACAGTCAGGTGGCAGCACAAGGCACCGATGCCATGTACTGGCTTGAAGCCCGCCACAACGACAACCTCAACGTGTCGATAGCCTCTACGCTCGACAAGCGCCTGACTGCCAAGAGCAGCTTGCGCGCCGGATTCAATTTAGCCACAAACAAGGGCATGCACTATCAGACCATAAACAGTCTGCTTGGTGCCACTCAGATGCACAACGTAAATACGTATGCCATAGCTCACTATCCGGCTGCTTCGGACAAGGTGCAATACGACCTCAACAACCGTGATGCCGTATTGGGCAAGGGCGACCGTCTGGGCTACGACTACAACATCCTGATGAATAAGGCTAAGGTGTGGGGTGCATATATTGAAGACTTCGGACCTTTGCACTATAGTCTTTCGGCACGCATGGGCTATCAGTCGATGCAGCGCGACGGCAAGATGCGCAACGGTATGGCTGCCGACAACTCATTCGGCAAGAGTCGTACAAAGGACTTCTTCAATGGCGGACTGAAGTTAGGATCGTCACTCGATATGGGATGCGGTCATACGCTGACATTCGGTATGGGATATGAGCAGCGCGCACCACAGGCTGTAGCTGTATTTGCTTCGCCTGAGGTGAACAACGACATCGCTGTCAATCTGAAGAACGAGAAGGTGTTCAGTACAGAGGTGGGCTATATGTACAACGGCTCGTGGCTGCATGCCAACATCAATGGCTACTACTCGTACGTGAAGGACGCTGCCGACTGGCAGAGCTTCTACATGGACAATACCAACGAACTGGTGTACAACTCAATAACCGGACTCAAGAAGAAGTATTACGGACTCGAAGCAGGACTGAAGTTTGACATCTGCAAGACTCTCGACATGAAGCTGGTGGGCACCATAAGCGAGGCCAAGACTACCGGCAATGCACAGTCGCGCTACATGTTTGCCATCCAAGGCACATACAACGACGATGTGCTCCTCAGCAAGGACATGCACGAATCGGGCACTCCGCTCACAGCCGCAAGCCTCGGTGTCAACTATCATCAGCGCGGATGGACCGTAGGAGTAGACTGCAACTACTACGACCGCATATATCTCGACTACTCAACGTACAACCGCTTGCAGCAGATAGCTGACGGTGAGAGCCTTGAACAGGCGAAGGGTAAGGGCGGATTTATGCTCAACTGCTCAGTAGGACGTACAGCACGTGTGATGGGCGGACTGCTCGACATCAACCTCAGCATAACCAATCTCACCAACAACCGTACCATCTGCACCGGCGGATATGAAAGCAACTACGACATGCGTCAGCCCAACACGGATGCAAGCGGAGCATCGCTGTACAACTTCGCAAAGAATCCGCGCAAGTTTTACGCATTCGGTACAAGCGGCATGCTGAACATCACGTACAGCTTCTAAAGCCATAACAAGAGAAGACTTTATATAAAACAGAGGGTGTCAAAAGTCACAGCAGTACGCCACGAAGTGGCAGAAGCCCATAGCCCAGGGCAACACCCTGGGTAAAAGTATCACAAATACCAATGCGCCCTGTAAGGGCAAAAGCGTTAATTATCAATGCTTTTGCCCTTGCAGGGCGTTTTGCTATTTTCAATCCGTACAGAGGGTGTGTCAAAATAGAAGTTAAAAGAAGTTTGTGCTTCGCTCGAAGTTAACAGAAGTTAGCGGACATATGTATAAATTGCTGAAAATAAAGCATTTGTCTGTTAACTTCCATCCATCGTAGATGGATTAACTTCTTCTTAACTTCCTCTAACTCCTATTTTGACACACCCTCCTATGTGCTTTTTGGGCTTTCAGCCCGCTTTGTTTGACTTTTGACATATCCTCTGTCTTTTTTCGTTTGGCTGATTGTTTCGCCAAAATTCAGATAACTGACTTATACTTAGTAAGTATTTGCAGTCAAACAATATCAAAGAAATGCCGATAAAATTTGGCGGTGAGCAAAAAAACTCGTACCTTTGCAGCCGCTAATGCTTATAACAAGCGAAATTTTTTATTAACAATATAACAATAAAATCAAAATGAAGAAGGGAATTCATCCAGAAAACTATCGCCCCGTCGTATTTAAGGATATGTCCAACGGCGATATGTTCCTTACAAAGTCTACATGCAAGACTACAGAGACAGTAGAATTTGAAGGCGAAACTTACCCGGTGGTAAAAGTCGAAATCTCAAGCACATCTCACCCGTTCTATACTGGTAAGAGCAAGCTCGTCGATACAGCCGGTCGCGTAGACAAGTTCATGAGCCGTTACGCTAAGGTTCGCAAGTAAGGAAAAGCGAGATTTTACATATAGACCTTTCGAAATAGACTCGTTCTATTTTCAGATAAAACAAATAAAGTGCGTTCAATCGTAGTTGCATATACGAGTTGAACGCACTTTTTTTTGTGCCTATGCTTTACCAATGGATTTGTATGGCAAAAAAAATGTAGTCCTTTTGCTCTTCAAAAGGACTACATTTGGAGTGCAAAAGGACTCCTTTTGAAGAGCAAAAGGGCTACATTTGGAATGCAAAAGGACTCCTTTTGAATTATGAGGGTTGAATGTTGGGGATTCAACATTCGGATTTCAGCATTTATTTAGTCTTTGAGAACGAGTACGGAGCGTCGCTCTCGGCAGTGCCGCGACTATAGTTTGGCTTCGCCGACATGTTGTAGACGAACTGCGCACCCTGCATCAGGTCGGAGCGCTTGATGTAGTTCTTGGAGTATGGCATGCCGTTGAGCGTGAGCGTATTGACGTAGCAGTTGTCGTCGGTGTTGCCGTTAGCCTTGATGCTCACGTTGCGACCGTTCTCCAGATGCAGCGTCATCTCGTCGAAATAAGGTGCTCCGAGCACATATTCGCCAGCTCCGGGACATACGGGATAGAAGCCCATAGCCGAGAAGACGTACCATGCCGAAGTCTGACCGTTGTCCTCGTCGCCGCAATAGCCGTCGGGATTGGCGTTGTACATGCGCTGCATGGTCTGGCGAATCCAGTACTGCGTCTTCCACGGCTCGCCCGAATAGCCATACAGATAAATCATGTGCTGGATGGGCTGGTTGCCGTGGGCGTAGTTGCCCATATTCATAATCTGCATCTCGCGTATCTCGTGTATCACGCTGCCATAGTAAGAGTCGTCGAAGAGTGGCGGAACATTGAACACCGAGTCGAGTATGTTGTTGAACGTCTGCTTGCCACCCATCAATTGGATGAGGCCTGCGGGGTCGTGAAATACCGACCATGTATAGTGCCAAGCGTTGCCCTCGGTGAAGGCATCGCCCCACTTAAGCGGTGAGAAAGGACTCTGGAACTTGCCGTTCTTGAGTCTGCCGCGCATCAGTTTGCTCTCGCTGTCGAACACGTTGCGATAGTTGAAGGCACGCTTGCGGAACGGTTCCAGCTCCTTCTTCGACTTGCCCAGTGCCTTGCCGAACTCGTATATGCACCAGTCGTCGTAAGCATATTCAAGTGTACGCGCCACGTTCTCGTTTATCTTCACGTCGTACGGCACATAACCCAACTTGTTGTAATATTCATAACCAAGTCGGCCGGTAGAGCTGACCGTAGGATGTACGGCACTGGCGCCATGCACTACAGCCTGCCACAGAGTCTCGGCATCGTAGTTCTTGAGTCCGCACAGATAGGCATCAGCCACGATAGAAGCCGAATTGTTGCCCACCATGCAGCCACGATGGCCTGGCGAAGCCCATTCGGGCAGAAATCCGCTCTCCTTATATGCATTGACCAGTCCTGCCTGCATCTTCTCGTTCATCGACGGATACATCACGTTGAGCAGGGGGAAGAGACAGCGGAATGTGTCCCAGAAGCCAGTATCGGTGAACATATATCCCGGCAACACCTCGCCGTTGTATGGACTGTAGTGTACGATTTCGCCCTTGGCGTTCTTCTCGTAGAACGAGCGTGGGAACAGTACCGAACGATACAGGCACGAATAGAATGTGCGCAGATGGTCGATGTCGTCCGACTTCACCTCGATACGACCCAGAATGTCGTTCCATGTATTGCGTCCGCGTGCCTTGACCTCGTCGAACGAGTCAGAGCCAAGCTCCTTCAGGTTCTCAAGAGCCTGCTCCTCAGAGATGAACGACGACGCAATGCGCACGTTCACCTGCTCGCCACGGATGGTCTTGAAGCCCACGATGCCGCCTGCATGGTTGCATTCTGCCTTAACGTCAGCCGTATTGATACGTCCGTCGGCAACGGCAGCGGTATAGGTGAAGTCCTTGTCAAACTTCATGACAAAATAGTTCTTGAAGTTCTGGGGTACGCCACCCGAGTTCTTGGTGGTATAACCAACAATCATGCGCTCCTTCGGCATAATCTTGACATACGAACCCTTGTCGAAAGCGTCAACTACAACATAGCTCTTGCTGTCGGGGAAGGTGATGCGCATTATTGCGGCGCGCTCGGTAGGAGCAAGCTCGGTCACTACGTCGTAGTCGGCAAGATAGGCACGATAATAATAAGGTGTAGCCACCTCAGCCTTGTGCGAGAACCACGAAGCACGCTTCTCTTCATCAAATATGGGGGCTTCGCCCGTCTCGGGCATAATTGTGAACTGACCATAATCGTTGATCCACGGACTTGGCTGATGGGTCTGCTTGAATCCGCGCAGCTTATCGGCAGTATAGGTGTAAGTCCATCCGTCGCCCATCTTTCCCGTCTGCGGAGTCCAGAAGTTCATGCCCCATGGCATACAAACGGCAGGATAGGTATTGCCGGTAGAAATAGCGTACGACGACTGTGTGCCCACAAGTGTGCTCACATAGTCTACAGGTTCGTAATGGCGGCCCATTGCGGTGACGCACACAGCCAACGCAATAAGCATAGAAAATAGATGTTTCTTGTTCATTATGGTTTATTTATTGTTTGTTTTAGTCGTTTATGCTGCAAAGTTAGTCATTTTTTGCGATACAATAAATACAAAGGTAGTCCTTTAAGGCAATAAATAAGGCTTTTTAGAGTTTATAATATATAAAGACAACCGACCATGCGCAAAATCTTATTTACATTATTTATATATATATCTACCGTGTTTCACGCCTTCGGCTTGGCTGTAGGCACATGGCAGGTGTATCCCAGCTACGCCAATCTGACTGAGATTTCGCCCGCTGGCGACGTGTGCTTTGCACTCGCTTCGGGCAGTCTGTTCGCATACAACAACGCAACTGCCGAGACTACCGTATTCAACAAGACCACCGGACTTGCCGGAATTGACATAAGCCATATAGCATGGTCGCAGCAGGCAAAGCGTCTTGTGGTGGCATACGGCGACGGCAACATCGACCTTGTGTCTGCATCGGGCGACATAACCAACGTGCCAGGACTCTATCTGTCCGAAACCGTGAGCGACAAAGCCGTCAGCCATATCTACATCGACCGTCAATTTGCCTACATGTCGATTGGGGTGGGAGTGATGAAGCTCGACGCCAAGAAGGGCGTAATTGCCGATACATATCAGTTGGGCTTTGCCGTTGACCACTCGTACGTCAAGGACGGCTATCTGTATGCAGTGTCCAAGGTGCAAGGAACGTGGCGCGGACTGATCACCGACAACCTTCTTGACAAGAACCGATGGCAGCGTGTGGGCGGATATGCAGCTCTCACAGATGACCGTCTTAACGTGCGCGATGCCTCTACCGGACTTTGGTGGACACGCAACGATGCCGGACTGTTGTCATGTTACACCCTCGCCACAGACGGCACACGTACATACAAGACCGAGGGAGTGCTGCCCGAAGGCCCCGCCTCCAACCATTTCTACCGCCTGTATATGCACGGGGGGAAGCTGTATAGTGTTGCGGGATTCTGGGCACAAGAGAACAATGCAGGCTATCCGGGTGAAGTTCATGTATGGAATGGTCAGAATTGGAGCGAGTTTGAGCAACCCACATCTCAAATGATAGGTCATGACTACATCGATTTGCTTTGTATGGACTTCGATCCGAAGAAGGAAGGACATGTGATGGTGGGAGCTAAAGGTGGCATTTACGAATTTCAGGACGGGAAATTCATAAAGCATTACGGACGTCAGAACAGTGTATTGGAATCAGGAGTGAATTCGGATAACTATACTATAGTTTCAACCCTGAAATATACCGACAATGGTGATTTATGGGTTTTGAACAGTATGGTAGACAATCCGATATGGAAGATAGAACATGGGAGTGGTAATTGGGTGAATTATCCACATCCGGAAATGAGTACTCCTGCAAAATACAATCTTGTGAGTTTGTTGCAGAGCCGTAATGATAAGAACATAATGTGGTTTGCCAATAATTATTATATGGAAAACCGCTTGTATGCATACGATTGTGTCAATGATAAACTCGTTAGTTTTGGTCCTGACTTTACGAATGAAGACGATGCCGTAATCACACCGATAGGGATATATTCATTGGCTGAGGATATGGAGGGTAATGTGTGGATTGCTTCAATCAATGGTCCTTTTTATATTTCATCTGCAGATGCACTTGCAGGAAATGACTTATTCGTTCAGCATAAGGTGCCACGCAATGATGGTACAAACCTTGCCGACTATCTACTTTCTGACGTCAAAACGAGATGTATCGCTGTGGATGGGGCAAACCGTAAATGGATGGGAACAAATAATGGCGTGTTTCTGATAAGTAATGATTGTAATACACTCATTCAGCATTTCACTACTGAAAATTCACCGTTGCCGTCGAATACTGTATATGATATATGTATTGACAATAACTCAAACATTGTATATTTTGCTACAGAAAGAGGGTTGTGCTCGTATGCAAGTGACGCAACACAGCCATCTGAGGAAATGACAAAGGACAATGTATATGCCTACCCAAATCCCGTGACACCTGAATATACGGGCAAAATCACCATTGTAGGATTGAGTTTCAATGCCGATGTGAAGATTGTGACAAGCAATGGTGCACTTGTAAATCAGGGACGAAGCACTGGCGGTTCGTACCAATGGGATGGTCGCGACCTTAAGGGGAAGCGTGTGGCAAGTGGAGTATATATGGTTCAAGCGGCTACTGAAACTGGCGATAAAGGTGTTGTTTGTAGGATTGCTGTTGTGAACTGATTGTTGTGAACCGATAATTGTGTGCTGACAGATGCAATTCTGCTACGTTAAAATCATGATTATTGTTTATAATGTAGCGTATGCTCCTAACTTATATAGTTGGAGTAGAAACAATTTGGGATGTCTTCCGGTTAGGATTCGATGTTCAAATTTCCCGAAAATAAGATGAAACCATTTGACCAGACTAAGCAGATGTAGCCTCTTGAGGCTTTCTGTCGTTCTGAGTAGAGGCGAATAGCCGTATAATTCACTGTTAAGGCAATGAAGTGTGTGCAATGCCTCGTCAAGTTTTGCCAAATAGCGGTCATTGTCTTCAAACGAAGTATAGGCCACTGGATTGTCAATATGCAATACTTTGACACCGGCATGTTCAAGGTCTCTGCCGAGCATAACGTCTTCATAGCCATAGCCGATGATGCGTTCGTCGTAAGGCGTGTGCTGCAATACGGAGCGACGGAGCAGGATATTAGTTGTGCGGAACGACTGATAGGGGTGCTGTTGGCGAATTGCTACAGAGTGAAGGCTTTCTGCGTGTTTCTCATAACGAAAGCGCAGGTTTTCACGGTAAAGTTTCTTGGCGTTTTCGCCACCATCCACTACAACGCCACCGCATACCGCACCGCAGCCATCTGCGCCAGCATGGATATACCGACTGATGAAATCTGGGTTGGCAGGGCGCAATCGAGCGTCAATCATAAGACACCACTCGTATCTGCCTTGGCGTAGCATTGCATTGCGCATGGATGCACGGCAAGGGTGATGCGGAGCTGAAACATAATTACAACCAGGCAGTAAGGCAAGCCTATGATTGGCATCAATGCAACGAGCATCGGTGCTACCATCGTCAAAGACAATGATTTCATAATCAAGACCTTTGACATTCCGGGCTTCTGCGACAAGTGCTTGTACCAGTGATGAAGCATCGTCGTTGTATACCGGGATAAGAATTGTTAGCTTGTCTATCATCTTCATTTTATTGGTTGTACATATATTAAATAACGCCATAAATGAAAGATATATTGCAAATATAAAGAAAATAATTATATGATACCTAAGATAATACATTATTGCTGGCTGAGCAATGACCCCATACCTGCCAAACTAAAGAAGTGTATGGACTCATGGAAGAAACAACTTCCTGATTACGAGTTTATGCTGTGGAACTTTGACCGTTTTGCCAAGGACCGTTCGGTATGGGTTTCGCAGGCGTTCGACAGCCGTAAGTATGCATTTGCTGCTGATTACATACGTCTTTATGCCCTGTATAATTATGGTGGCATTTATCTTGATATGGATGTTGAGGTGGTTCGTCCGTTTGATTCTTTGCTCGGTCTCAAAACAATGCTGTGCTGGCAGAAGGGGTGCGACGGACTGGAAGTGGCTACATTTGGGGCTGAGAAAGGAAGCAAGTGGGTAAAGGAGTGTCTTGACTATTATCAGAATCGTGAATTTATACTTCCCGATGGAACTTGCTCAGTAAAGCCATTGCCCAATATTGTAGAGGACATATTACGACATAAAGGCTATAAATTGGTTGATTGCAGTTCGATAGCCGATGCTAAGAATACAGAAAGACAGTATGCTGAGCGTAACGACAGTTATGTCTTACCAATACTTACAGACAACTTTTTCAGTCCGCGTTCGTATGATGACGCTACGACATGCGTCACAGACGACACATATTCTATACACCATTTTGCCGGAACATGGCTTCCATGGTATAGTAGGATGAAACGAACTGTATACAATTCGCTGGGACTTAAGAACCAAAGTCCATTGAAAATGCTTAAGGATTGTTTTGGCAAGTGACTCATTAGCAGCCTGCAATCAACAAACGCACCATCTTGTATAACACCATAAACGTATTGCCGAATTCAGAATCTCGAAATAGTCCAAGGGTGCTTTGACTGGTTTGTTGAACTGTTCCGATAAAAAATGCTATGGCGAATATCTTTAACCGAGTTGGTGGAACTATGCGGTTCATTGTTGTCAAGGCTCTTTCGGATAGATTGCGATACCACCTTGGCAGCAGCTTAGTACACGATTCTGTATCCAGACAGAAGAAAACTATATATGCAGATAAGGATGCATATATACAAGTACGGGTGTAATCAATCGAAAGAATCGTAAACATTGGTATTTGACATAGCATCAAGAATGACAGTAGTGCAAAATAGTTGGTACGTTCTTGTGGTGAAACGTATGAACGTGCATATTGTGATGTAGCGTTGGCTCCATAATAAAGCGTAACCAATATACTGCCGATGCTGCCGATAATCGTAGGCAAATGGTTGAGTATTGCAAAGAAGTTGTAATGCAGATGCATGCGCATTACGCTCAAACTGTCAAAGGTGAAAAACTCTATGACGTTGTGATAGTCGGCATAAGGTTTTATGCTTTGCATTATGGCGGCATACACTTCAGTATTGCCCGAATACTTCAGACATAGCAGGAAGGCTGCAAACGATGGGAGCCAACAAAACAATGACCTGGTTATTTTGTTAGTTTTCAAGAATGTCAATAGCGCAACTATCGGCAGACCGTAGAATGCATAAGGTTCATGCAGCAATATAGCGATGACAGTAAGAGCATTGGAAAGCACCAGCCAAAGCCGAAAATCCACTTTCGTCCACGACTTTACAATTATAAGCAGAATACACAGTTCGATGAAATCACGACGGAAAAAGCTTAATCCGAATATTCCAACTCCGCCAATCAAGAACGACACGCATAGCAATCCTAAAGAATAGCCCCGGCGTTTGAATCCATTCACCATAAATATTACAATCGCCAAATAGGCGACAAGGCACAACAACAATGCTGTATGCAGCGGATCGAAACCTAATCCGTGTAGCCGATACAGCATTTCGCCCATTAAACCACGGCGTACAAAACCACCTTGATAGTTGATGAAGACATCAGCAAAACTGTAATACTGAAAATTGTACACATAATTATATATTGCAGCAATAAGCAATATTACGGCATAAAAAAGAGACCAGCAATTGAAGAACTTAATACTCTTTATTATATTCAGCACTTTGTCTTTCATACGTAAATGACAGTAGATGTTATAACGAGCGGTACATCTTTTCGTACTGCTCTGCCACACGGCGGTAGTCGTGGTATTTTCTTGTGAATTCGATGCTTTGGTGCGACATCAGCTGAAGCTGTCCTTCGGCGAAGAAGGCACGTTCAATCGTCGCTTCGTTCTCGCTGTCGCTGATGTCGGGGCGTACATTTATTATCGGGCGCAGTTGGAATTCGCCTATAAAATTGTAATAATCGTCTTCGCCACCGCCTATGACAACTGTGCCGCGGGCCATAGCCGCGAGCGAGTTCATTGAGGGAGTGTAGCTGTATAGCTGGTCGACAAGCACGTCTGCCTCGTCGAGCATTTGCATATATTCATCATAAGGCACGCCCTCGACATACTTAATCTCTATTTTGCCTGGGTGGCGTAGGGCTACAGACTCTACGAAAGAGGCTATGCGCTTGGCGCCCTTCAGGTAGTCGCGCTTGGGCTGTATGCCTACAAGTACTTTTATAGTGCGCCCCATTCCCTTGATTCTTGCGCTTGACTCATGTGGAATCTCCATCGGTAGCGGAATGTAATGCAGCCGTTTGGCAAACCGTGGCGTATTATAACAGAGCCAATACTCGTACAGGCAAGCCACAAGAGCGTCTGAATTGTATGCCACATCGTGCCAGCAACGTATGAATTGCGGGCGTGTGTGTTCGAATATGCGTTGTCGGTTGGCTTCCATATTCTGTGGCTTATTGTTCCAATAGGTATCGGAATAGGCTGGAACTCCTGCCGCTTGTCGCTCAAAAAGAAACGGGTCATCGGCGAAACAACCTTTTATTATGCGTTTGTTGGTGAGCTTCAAGAACCAGAACATGATTCTGTTCCATCCGCCTAATAATGGCACAAATGTGTAGTTGTGTAGTTGTACAATATCGTTGCCGCAAACTTTAGATATATTGTAGAAAATGTTCCATAGCACTTTCAGTCCGCTCAATTTGCCCCAATGCATATTGCGGCGCAGGTTGATGTCGCGTGGTGAGTCGTGCCAGTCGTTGCCGTCGGACATCAGTGTGACTTTATGGCCACGTTCTGTGAGTCCCTTCTTGAGCGTGTTGTGCAACATGCTCGACTCGCCAACCAACAGTATCTTCATATCCTTATATATTTGTTTTCGTCAATGTATTCGTGTGGGCGCATTCCGAGTGCCACAACAGTATGTACAGCCATTTGTTCAAGACAGTATTTCAGCGTTAGCCATTTCCTTTCCTTTACGTCGCGCCACGGGCTCATGGCACGATAGCGTTCGAATTCACGCTTCATCGGATGACGGCAGTTGCTGAACCATGGCTTGGGCAGCCCCGTGTAGTGTATGATGGCGGGATGCTGCTGACCGTAAAGCATCTGATTGTCAAACTCCCAAGATACAACCGAATGTCGTATGTCAAACCAATACTCGTTGAGCATATTGTATCTCAACGGAAGAGTAATCTTTGACTCACGAAAAACGTAGTTCAGAATGTCCTGGTCGTGGCAATATAGAGAGTCGGGGCGTGCTGAAGCGTATTGGCAGAAGGCATCAGCCACATTGTTGGCACGCCAATAATCCAGATTGATGAGCAGCACTCCGGCGTTGAAGTAGCCCATCGGCTGCGGATAACGCAGGCGGTTGTAGTGCTCAATCTTGTTGTTGTAGCTGTCTGGCACAGCGGCTATAGCCTTGTTGTGCATGTCGGTAGACCACAATTCGTTGAGGCTGTCCGTGACGATTATGTCGCCGTCGAGATACAATACACGGTTGATGTCGTCAGGCAGCAGTTCGCTTAGAAAGAGCCGATAGTATGTGGCATACGACGTGCCTACATGAGTGTTCTGCCCGTCACGGCCTATCGGAAAGGCGCTGAAAAGACTCTCGTCAACAAGATAGAACTTTATCTTCTGTCCGTAATCGCATGCTATGCGCTCAATCAGCGTGAGGCTGTTGCTGTCGATGCCGTTGTGCAGCACATGCACATGTATGTCAGCCTCGCGGTTGTTCTCGAACAGCGAGGTGAGCATTATTCCGGTCTGCATGACGTAGCAGCTGTCGGTAGAGCATACGATATCCATACTTATTGCCATATACATTATTATATATTCATAACGCACATTGCTTGTTAATATTGTGTTGTCCGGCAGCACAAAGTCAAGCCCATAGAGAAAAGCCCATTCAAAGGGTAATACTTTTGTAAAGTAAATATTACAAAATCAGAATGTAATGATACAGTAAGGTAAAGGAAACATAAAAAAACGTTTCGATGCTTTGTCGTGACAAATTAAAATGTTAACTTTGCAGATGTAAAAAGATTACACGTTTTTTATAAAACAAATAAACAATTATGGTAAACTACAAAGAATTGGGCTTGGTGAACACACGTGATATGTTCGCAAGAGCCATCAAGGGTGGTTATGCAATTCCTGCATTCAACTTCAACAACCTCGAGCAGCTTCAGGCTATCATCAAGGCTTCTTCAGAACTGAAGTCGCCGGTTATCCTTCAGGTATCTAAGGGCGCACGCAACTATGCTAACGAGACTCTTCTCCGCTACATGGCTGAGGGTGCTGTAGAGTACGCTAAGGAGCTTGGCTGCAAGCATCCTGAGATTGTTCTTCACCTTGACCACGGTGACAGCTTCGAGCTTTGCAAGAGCTGTGTAGACCTTGGCTTCTCTTCAGTAATGATCGACGGTTCTTCACTGCCTTATGAGGAGAACATCGCTCTTACAAAGAAGGTTGTAGACTACGCTCATCAGTTCGACGTAACTGTAGAGGGTGAGCTCGGTGTATTGGCTGGTGTAGAGGATGAGGTTTCTTCAGATGTATGCCACTATACAAAGCCTGAGGAGGTTATCGACTTCACAAGCCGCACTGGTGTTGACTCATTGGCTATATCTATCGGTACTTCACACGGTGCTTACAAGTTCACTCCGGAGCAGTGCACACGCGACCCGAAGACTGGCAAGCTCGTTCCTCCTCCATTGG
>URQS01000049.1 GCA_900550035.1 uncultured Prevotella sp.
GAACTTATTCGTGAATTATTCATATTTATAAAATTAATTTTGAACAGTTACTTAACAAATACTTACATGACAAAACTATCGGATAACAAAGAACACCAACTTAGAAAACGTCCCTCTGTGGCTATGTCGCTCATGCCGCTCCTTGTGCTTGTAGTCATGCTCACATTCGTAATACGTGCCTTTGGCAGCGACTCGCTTGCCGGTGCGTCGCAGATAGCCCTGCTTGCAGCTTCGGCATTCTGTGTGCTTATAGGTATGTGGAGGCTCAATGTGCCATGGGCGAGCTTCGAGAAAGCCATAGTCAAGAACGTGTCGAGTGTAGCAAGTGCCATAATCATACTGCTGCTTATCGGTGCGCTCAGTGGCGCATGGATGCTGAGCGGAGTGGTGCCCACCTTAATATATTATGGCATGCACATCATCCATCCCGACATTTTTCTCGTGTCAAGCTGCGTCATCTGTGCTCTGGTGAGTGTGATGACCGGTTCGTCGTGGACTACCATTGCCACAATAGGCATAGCGCTTATGGGTATCGGACGTGCACAAGGCTTTGCCGACGGATGGATAGCAGGTGCTATTATCTCTGGAGCCTACTTTGGCGACAAGATTTCGCCGCTGTCCGATACCACTACGTTGGCATCCGGCTCGTTGGGCGTTCCGTTGTTCGATCATATACGCTATATGGTCTACACCACAGTGCCGTCGATAGTGATAGCCTTGATAGTGTTTGCTGTGGCAGGACTGCTGTGCGACACCAACACCGCACAGGACATCAGTACATTCGCCTTGGCGCTCAAGAGCCGCTTCTTCATAACACCGTGGCTGCTACTTGTGCCCGTGCTCACGGGCGTGTTGATAGCCAGGCGCGTGCCGCCAATCATCACGCTGTTCCTTTCGTCGCTTATGGCGGTGGTGGCTGCCGTGGTGTTTCAGCCCGATGCGCTGCGCGAGATTGACTCTTCGATGTTCAAGGCGGCTATGCGATGTCTGTACGACAGCACGCAGCTCGCCACCGACGATGCCACCCTTGCCGGACTGGTAGGCACACGCGGTATGGCAGGAATGATGGGTACGATATGGCTGATAGTGTGTGCCATGTGTTTTGGCGGCTGTATGTCGGCAGGCGGAATGGTGGGTGGCATCACCCGACTGTTCATCCATATGGTTCACAGCCGTACGTCGCTCGTTGCGTCGACAGCTGCATCGGGTGTAATGCTGAACATAGCCATAGCCGACCAGTATCTGTGCATTTTGCTTACGGGCAACATGTTTCGCGACATTTACGACCGTGAGGGCTACGAACGCAAACTCCTGAGCCGCACAACCGAAGATTCGGTGACGGTGACATCAGTGCTCGTGCCGTGGAATACGTGTGGAATGACGCAGAGTACGGTGCTGGGTGTGTCCACATGGACCTACTTGCCATACTGTATATTCAACATTCTTTCGCCCATTATGAGTGTCATTGTAGCAGCCACTGGCTATGGCATAGTGCATCGAAAACCGTCGGCATACAATACAACTGAGGCTTAAAAGATAAAAAAACATAACATAAACGCTTGAAATCGTCGTATGTAAAGAATTATTAATAACTTTGTCCTATTATACTTTAGACCGAGGTTATACTAAGAAACTTAAAACTACGATGAAGCAACAAATCAAATTGTTCGTTGCCGTATTGATTGCGGTGATGATGGTTGTGCCTACGATGGCAGCCAAAAAGAAGACTACAACGCCAGAACCCGACCGCAAAGTGTGGGCCGACCTATGCTACAAGATTTCACGCCCGGTGCTTGAGAATATGAGCAAGGGCAACTTCCAGAAGGACTTTGTACTGGAACTTAGCCCCAAGTGGGACGGACGCGACCAGCGCGTGGCCTATCTTGAGACATTCGCCCGACTCATGGCTGGTATCAGTCCGTGGATAGCTCTGCCCGACGACGGTACGCCCGAGGGCAAGCAGCGCAAGCAGTTGCACGAGTGGGCTATACAGGCATATAAGAATGCGGTAGACCCTAACAATCCCGACCATATTACTTGGCTCTGTAACGTGGCACAGCCGCTGTGCGATGCCTCGTATCTTGTTGAGAGCTTTATGCGTGCTCCCGAGGCTACATGGGGACAGCTCGACGAGGTGACAAAGAAGCGCTACATCGACGGACTCAAGAGTCTGCGCACCGTCAGCCCTGCCTACAACAACTGGCGCTCTTCCGCTGCATGGTTGAGGCTTTCTTCATGAGCATAGGCGAGGAGTATGACGGATACGTGCTCACCGTAGGATTGAACAAGATGAGCGAGTGGTATCTGAGCGACGGATGGTACAGCGACGGACCGGAGTTTGCTATGGACTATTACAACTCTTACGTTATGCACCCGATGATGGTTGAGGTAGTAGAGATTTGCAAGAAGCGCAACTTCCATACACCCGTTTCGCTCGACCTCGCCGTAAAGCGCATGAATAGATTCAACGAGATTCTCGAGCGTTTCATTTCGCCCGAAGGCGCATACCCAGCTGTAGGTCGTTCGGTGATATACCGTATGGGCGCATTCCAGACACTTGCCATGTCGGCATGGAAGTATGGATTGCCCAAGACACTGAGCAACGGTTCGGTACGTTCGGCACTGACAGCAGTGATGAAGCGTATGTTTGCCGTCGACGGCAACTTCAACGACAAGGGTTACTTGCAGCTTGGCTTTGCCGGTCATCAGCCAGGACTTGCCAACTACTACTCAAACAACGGCTCGCTCTACATGACATCGCTCGTGTTCATGCCGCTCGGATTGCCCGCCAATCATCCTTTCTGGACCGCTCCCGCAGAGCAGTGGACATCGCAGAAGGCATGGAGCGGACAGCAGTTCCCCGAGGATTATCACACCTCACTGCGCAAATAAACAATGCATTCAAGAGGAGGATGTCAAAATAGAAGTTAAAGGAAGTTTGGGCTTCGCCCGAAGTTAACAGAAGTCAATGGACGTATGTATAAGTTTCTGAAAACAAAGCATTCGTCCGTTAACTTCCATCCATCACAGATGGATTAACTTCTTTAAAAATTCCTATAACTCCCATTCTGACAAACTCTCCATTATACTAATAAACTAAAATAAACATAGAAGAACAATGAAGAAAAGCTATTTGGCAATCTCGCTTCTCGCCCCGCTCGCTGCACAGGCTGCTTACGGAGCCAAGAAGGTGAAGACTACTGTTGACCCCAATCGTCCTAACGTCATAATCATCCTTGCCGACGACCTTGGCTATGGCGACCTTGGATGCTACGGAGCCAAGAACGTCAAGACTCCTAATGTCGACCGACTCGCAAGTCAGGGCATCCGTTTCACCGACACACATGCTATTGCTGCCACAAGTACACCGTCACGCTACTCTATACTTACGGGCGAATACGCATGGCGACGTCCCGATACTGACATAGCACCGGGCGATGCAGGCATGATTATCCGTCCCGAACAGTATACTATGGCTGACATGTTCCGCAGCCAGGGCTATCGCACCAGCGCTATAGGCAAGTGGCATCTGGGCATCGGAGCCAAAACCGGCACGCAGGACTGGAACGCTCCGCTGCCGGCATCGCTCTCGGATATAGGCTTCGACTATCACTACATCATGGCTGCTACAGCCGATCGTGTGCCATGTGTATTCATTGAGAACGGCAATGTAGCCAACTACGACCCCTCGGCACCTATACATGTGAGCTACAAGAAGAACTTCCCCGGCGAACCTACAGGCAAGAACAACCCCGAACTGCTGTACAATCTGAAGTCGACACCGGGCTGCGGTCACGACCAGTCTATCGTCAACGGCATCGGTCGTATAGGATATATGAAGGGCGGCGGTAAGGCTTTGTGGAAGGATGAGGACATTGCCGACTCTATCACATCGCACGCTATCAACTTCATCAAGGCTAATAAGAACAACCCGTTCTTCATGTACTTCTGCACAAACGACGTGCATGTGCCACGCTTCCCGCATCCACGCTTCCGCGGACAGAGCGGTATGGGATTGCGCGGCGACGCTATCGTGCAGTTCGACTGGGCTGTAGGACAGCTCATGGAGACTCTTGACAAGCTCGGTATTGCCGACAATACCATCATATTGCTGTCGAGCGACAACGGACCCGTTATCGATGATGGCTATCAGGATCAAGCTGCCGAGCTGCTCAACGGACACAAACCAGCCGGACCGTGGCGTGGCAACAAGTACAGCGCATACGAAGGCGGCACCGCAGTGCCTATGATTGTACGCTGGCCGGGCAAGGTGAAGGGTGGACAGACATCTGCAACGCTCACCTCGCAGATTGACTGGATGGCGTCGTTGGGCAACCTCATCGGTGCACGATTCCCCAAGGGCAGCGCTCCTGACAGCGAAAACCGACTCGGCAACTGGCTCGGTACAGACAAGACCGACCGTCCGTATGTACTCGAACTGGCTTACAACCGCTGTATGTCGGTGCGCACCAGCGAATGGAAATACATTGAGCCGAGCGATGGACCGAAGATTCTCAATTGGGCTCCGGGCATGGAGACAGGTAGCGACCAGCAGCCGCAGCTCTACAATATAAAGAATAATGTGTGGGAGAAGGAGAATGTAGTTACACAGCATCCACAACTCGTATACGATATGCAGAACATCCTGCGCAAGGCACGACAGAAGAGTGGCAAGTAAGAACTTGAATAACACTGCTTGCTTAGTAGGGGTGTCAAAACTCAAAACAGCACACCACGCATGGGCAGAAGCACATAGAGGGTGTGCAAAAGTCAATTATACGGGCTGAAAGCCCAATAAGCACATAGGAGGGTGTGTCAAAATAGGAGTTATAGGAAGTTAAGAAGAAGTTAATCCATCTACGATGGATGGAAGTTAACAGACAAATGCTTTATTTTCAGCAATTTATACATATGTCCGCTAACTTCTGTTAACTTCGGGCGAAGCCCAAACTTCTTTTAACTTCAATTTTGACACACCCTCGATGTGGATTGATAAAAAGCAAACGCCCTGTAAGGGCAAAAGCGTTAATAATCAATGCTTTTGCCCTTACAGGGCGTTTTGTTATTTGGGGCACTTTTTCCCCAGGGTGTTGCCCTGGGCTATGTGCTTCTGCCCCTTCCGGGGCGTGCTGCCTTGAATTTTGTTGCTCTCTGGCTATGTGCTTATTGGGCTTTCAGCCCGTATAATTGTCTTTTGTAATGCCATGGGCGTTACTCTTCGCCGTTGATAGCCTCAAGAAGCTTCACTGCATCGACATACTGTGCAATGCCTTCAGCCACCATCTTGGCATCGCGCATGGCGAGAACCACTGTTGAAGGACGGTTGACAACGTCGCCACCGGCAAATACGCCCTGACGTGTGGTCATGCCGTAAGGCTTCTCGCGAGTGATAACGTATCCGCGCTCGTCAACCTCTATGCCCTTAGTAGTAGACACGATGCGGCTGGCAGGAGCCGAACCAAGAGCCATAAGCACATAGTCGGCCTTCTCGACACGGCGGTTGCCCTCCTTGTCTTCAATCACTACCTCAGTCATCTTGCCTTCGTCGTTGCTGCGAATCTCCACGATGTTCGACTCCCAGATGAATCCTACGCCTTCCTTTACGGCATCGTCATATTCCGAACGCAATGCGCTCATCTCGTTGATGGTGCGGCGATAAACCACGTTTACGCTCTCGGCACCCATACGTATGGCTGTACGAGCAGCGTCCATAGCTGTGTTGCCACAACCGATTACGAAGCAGCGGTCGCCCTTCTCGATAACAACCTCCTTGCGGTCGAGGTTGCCCTCGTTGTAAAGACTTACACGGCGCAGGAACCAAATGGCTTGACGTACGCCCTTGATGTCGCCTCCCGGAATCTGAAGCTTCTGCGGACGGCCCGTACCTGTACCCATAAATATGGCGTCAAAACCCTGGGCGAAGAGGTCGTCGACGGTATAGTCCTTGCCGATGGTGGTGTTGCAGTGGATGATAACACCCAGTTCTTCCATCTTCTTGATTTCGCGGCGTACAATGTCCTTAGGCAGTCGGTATTCAGGAATACCGAACATGAGCACGCCACCCGGTTCCGGCTCCATCTCGAAAATCTCCACATTGAATCCCTGACGCGAAAGGTCGCCAGCAATGGTAAGTCCGGCAGGACCCGAACCGATTACAGCCACACGTCCACGTGTCTTAGGCTGCAGTTTTTCGCGAATCAGTCCCATGTTGCCGTCGAAGTCGGCGAGGAAGCGTTCGAGCTTGCCAACGTGTATGCCCTGGCCCTTCTTGCCGAGCACGCAATGTCCTTCGCACTGCTTCTCGTGAGGACAAACACGTCCGCACACAGCAGGCAGATTACTCTTTTCGTTAATGATGTGCATGGCATTGCCAAAGTTGCCCATCGACAACTCGTGAATCCAGTCGGGTATGTCATGGCTTATGGGGCATCCCTTCTTGCACTGTGGTACCTTGCAGTGCAGGCAACGCTTTGCCTCTTCGATAGCCTCGTGCATTGTGTATCCCTCGTTAA
Organism: uncultured Prevotella sp.; assembly: GCA_900550035.1. Classification (GTDB taxonomy): domain Bacteria; phylum Bacteroidota; class Bacteroidia; order Bacteroidales; family Bacteroidaceae; genus Prevotella. The sequence goes on from URQS01000049.1 coordinate 6,513, forward strand.
CCTCTTTAAATAACTTCTTGTCCTGTTCCATTTTTTTTGTTAGCTTTTAGTTTTGTTGAATGGCTTTGTTGGGTTTCCAAACATGTTTAGCTGCAAAGTTATGGCTTTTTTAGTACAAAATGATGCAAAAACGTACACTTGTTCGTACATTTTATGAATATAGGGATATATATAAGTTAAATATGTTAAAACCGAAGCTGTCGCACGCATATACATTATTATTTTAAGTAATTTTGTAAATCTGACATCACTAAAACAATAATATGCAAACAAACAACAAATTCAAGCAACCGCGACATTCTGCGATTGCTTTGGCTTTGCCACTCGCCCTGGCAGGAATGACACTCATGCCGCAAGGCATCAACGCCATTCCGTTTCGTTCAGGACTGGTGCTTCAGCAGTCAGCCACACAAGCTAATGAGACTTTTACGGTCAAGAATGTAGCTCAGATCAATCCGCACACAATCGAGATCAACTACACCGACGGCCGACAGCTGACCATCGACTTCTACGGCGACAACATTCTGCGAATGTTTCGCGATGACAAGGGTGGGGTGGTGCGCGACCCTGTAGCCACACCGCCAGCCAAGATACTCACCGAATTTGCACGTCGTGCCACCGGTCATCTTAGCGCTATTGACGTTGACGGCACATTGCAGATAACCACACCTGCCGTAAGCGTCAACATCGACAAGCATACAGGCAACATGAACATTGTCGACCTGCGTACAGGCAAGACCGTTATTGAGAACCTTACACCAGCCAAGATTGACAACGGAAGCACATCAGTCACCATGCGTCAGCACGATGGCGAGTATTTCTATGGAGGTGGTGTGCAGAACGGTCGTTTCTCGCATCGTGGCGAGAGCATTGCCATTGAGAACACCAACAGCTGGGTTGACGGTGGCGTAGCGTCGCCCACACCGTTCTACTGGAGTACGGGTGGCTATGGAGTGATGTGGAATACGTTCCGTCCGGGACGTTACGACTTCGGTCACGACACTCCGGGCGAGGTACGTCTGCAGCACTCTGAGGACTATCTCGACATGTTTGTAATGCTCGACGCGACTCCCGTTCAGTTGCTCAACGACTTCTATCAGCTCACGGGCAACCCCGTTCTGATGCCGAAGTTCGGATTTTACGAAGGTCATTTGAATGCCTACAACCGCGACTATTGGAAGGAAGACAAGAACGGAGCGATGGTGTTTGAGGATGGCAAAATGTATAAGGAAAGCCAGAAGGACAACGGCGGAACGAAGGAGAGCCTGAACGGCGAGAAGAACAACTATCAGTTCTCTGCACGTGCTGCCATCGACCGCTACGTCAACAACGATATGCCACTCGGATGGTTCCTCCCCAATGACGGATATGGAGCCGGTTACGGACAGACAGGTTCGCTCGACGGCAACATAGACAACCTGCGTCAGTTTGGCGACTATGCCCGTTCGAAGGGCGTTGAGATAGGTCTGTGGACACAGAGCGACCTTCATCCCAAGGCTGGAGTAGAACCTCTGTTGCAGCGCGACATCGTTAAGGAGGTGCGCGATGCTGGAGTGAGAGTGCTGAAGACCGACGTGGCATGGGTAGGCTACGGCTATTCGTTCGGATTGAACGGTGTAGCTGACGTGGCTCAGGTCATGCCTTACTACGGATCGAATGCTCGTCCGTTCATCATTACGCTCGACGGCTGGGCAGGAACCCAACGCTATGCCACCGTATGGAGCGGCGACCAGACCGGAGGCGACTGGGAATACATACGCTTCCATATCCCTACATTCATTGGTTCGGGTCTGTCGGGACAGCCCAACATCACGAGCGACATGGACGGAATTTTCGGAGGCAAGAACGTTCCGGTGAATGTGCGCGAGTTCCAGTGGAAGACCTTCACACCGATGCAGCTCAACATGGACGGTTGGGGAGCCAATCCCAAGTATCCGCATATACTCGGCGAGCCGGCTACAAGCATCAACCGCTCTTATCTGAAGCTTAAGTCGATGCTCATGCCGTACACCTATACCATAGCCCATGAAGCTATTGACGGCAAACCGATGATACGCGCCATGTTCCTCGACTATCCCAACGACTACACCCACGGCACCAAGACCGAGTATCAGTTTATGTTCGGTCCGTCGATGCTCATAGCTCCTATATACAAGGAGACACGTGTCGACAAGGAGGGCAACGACATACGCAACGGCATCTATCTGCCCGAGGGCACATGGATTGACTACTGGAACGGCGATGCATACAAAGGTGGACGCATCGTCAACGAGTATGACACTCCGTTGTGGAAGATTCCGGTGTTCGTCAAGGCCGATGCCATCATACCGATGACCAATCCTAACAACAACCCGTCGCAGATACGTCAGGACTATCGTGCTTATGAAATCTATGCTTCTGCCAACGGAACTTCAGCCTTCAAGGAGTATGACGACGACGGCAATACAACCGAGTATTTGCATGGCGACGGTGTGACAACCGACGTAAGCGTATGCACCGACGGCAAGGGACGCATGCATGTTGACATCGACCGTGCCTTGGACATGTACAACGGATATGAAGCCGAGAAACTCACCGAACTGCGTGTCAACGTGACACGTGCTCCGAAGAAGGTAACGGCAAAGGTAGGCAAGACTAATGTCAAGCTCACGGCTGTGCAGTCGCTTGCCGACTTTAAGAAGGGCGACAACGTATACTTCTACGATGCCGAACCTAACCTCAACCGCTTCTCTACTCCTGGCACAGATGCAGCAAAGGTTGTAATTAAGAAGAACCCTCAGCTGCTCGTCAAGATTCAGAAGACCAATGTCAAGGACAATGCCATTGCTGTAACTATAGACGGATTCGAATTCAACACTGCCGGACGTATGCTCACACATAGCGGCGCCCTCACTGCTCCTGAGGCTCAGATAGCCAAGGATGGTTGTGGCGTGTTCGAACTCACTCCTTCGTGGCTCCCGCAGGCAAATGCCGACTATTACGAGATAGAATACGACGGCATGCTGTATTCTACCATACGCGGAACACAGTTCAGCATCGACCAGCTTCAGCCCGAAACGGAGTATAGCATGAAGGTGCGCGCAGTCAATCGCGATGGAGCATCCGACTGGACTACTGTCAAGGGCAAGACCCTCAACAATCCGCTCGAGTTTGCTATCAAGGGCATCAAGGCACAGACTTCGTTCCAGGATCAGCCCGGACAGAAGATTGCGAAGATGTTCGACTTCGACAAGAAGACCTCATGGCACTCGCAATGGGGTAAGGGCGAGGCTATTCCGGGCGATGTGACAATCGACCTGCGTTCGGTAAACAAGCTCGACCGTATGGAATACATTCCGCGCGAGGATGCCGGCAACGGCACAATCATGGAAGGAACTATCTCTTATAGTATGGATCGCCAGAAGTGGTCTACACCGGTTCCGTTCGTATGGAATGCCGACAATAGCACTAAGACATTCACGTTCGAAGGCAATCCGGAGGCTCGTTATGTGCAGATGCACCTGACCAAGGCCGTTGGCAACTTCGCTTCTGGTCGTGCCATGTATATCTATAAGGTGGCAGGAAGCCAGAGCGTGCTGCAGGGCGACATCAATCACGACAACCGCATCGACGAGAACGACCTCACCTCGTATATGAACTACACCGGACTAAGACGTGGCGACAGCGACTTCGACTATGTAAGTGCGGGCGACATCAACCAGAACGGACTCATCGACGCATACGACATATCGTGCGTGTCTAACGAACTCGATGGCGGAGTATATCCCAAGAACGACCATTGTTCGGGTTCGCTTGTGCTCACACCGAGCCGCACCACATTCGCCGCAGGCGACGTTATAGAGCTGAAGGTGCAGGGCAAGGCGCTCCACTGGGTCAATGCACTCAGCTTCGCATTGCCTTACAACACCGACGAGCTGGAATATGCAGGCATCGAACTGCTCAACATGAAGGAACTGGTGAACCTCACCTACGACCGTCTGCATACCAATGGACAGAAGGAACTGTTGCCTACATTCGTCAACCGTGGCAATAACTTCCTGCTCGACGAGGGCGACAGCGACCTCTTCGTCCTGAAGTTCAAGGCCAAGAAGGCTGGCAAGTTCACGCTGAAGATGAAGGACGGCATGCTCGTCGACCGCAATCTCGGCACTACATTGTTGAAGTAATTAGAACACAATGCATCCTGCTCCTCTCCATATGGGGGAGGAGCGGGCTTATCTTACTGTTGCAAACATCTTAAACAATGGCGTAAAACACAAAATCAGAATAAAAGTTGTTAAATGTTTGCATGGTATGCACCATATTAATATTAATGTTGGTAACTTTGCAGTCGGAAAACTTAATCAGTGGGTTAAGTTTTCCGACTGCTTTTGTATAGTCCGGTCCGTATGGCAGGATATATACTCTATATACACAATATATTAATTAGGGATAAACAGATAGTAAAGTAAATAAATCGCAAGACAAAAAAATTTATAGTAAAACATAGGTATGAATAAAACAAAGATTTTACTGATTGCAGTTTTGACTGTAGTGCTCGCCTCTTGTGGTGGCGGCAAGAGTGGCGGTAAGCCTAACTTCGGCGACAACGAGTACGCCGTACGTACTGTGCAGGGTCAGAATGCTGACCTCCAGACCACTTATCCCGCAACAATCAAGGGTGTTCAGGACGTTGAGATTCGTCCGAAAGTTTCAGGCTTCATCACCAAGCTCTGTGTCAAGGAAGGTCAGCAGGTAAAGGCTGGTCAGCTCCTCTTCGTCATCGACAACGTTACATACGCTGCCGCTGTACGTCAGGCAAGGGCTGCCGTGAACGCTGCCAAGGCTCAGCTCAACACTGCCCGTCTTACATACAACAACTCTGAGAAGCTCTTTAAGAACAATGTTATCGGTTCGTACGAGCTTCAGTCGTCTAAGAATTCAATGGAGAGCGCTGCCGCTCAGCTCGCTCAGGCTGAGGCTGCTTATGTTTCAGCCAAGCAGAACCTTAACTTCTGCTACGTTACAAGTCCTGCCAATGGTGTTGTAGGCGACCTGCCTTACCGTGTAGGTGCACTCGTTAGCGCATCATCACAGCAGCCTCTTACAACCGTTTCCAACAACTCTACAATGCAGGTGTACTTCTCAATGACCGAGAAGGACCTCCTCGATATGACCAAGACAGCCGGTGGCGTCAGCGCAGCCATCTCAAGCTATCCTGCCGTAAAGCTCCAGCTTGCCGACGGTTCTATCTACAATCATCCGGGCAAGGTGGCTACCGTGAGTGGTGTCATCGATCCTACAACAGGCTCTGTTTCAATGCGTGCCGACTTCCCCAACCCCGAGCGCGTGCTCAAGTCGGGTGCTTCGGGCTCAATCGTAGTGCCTCACACCGCTACTTCAGCCGTTATTGTTCCGCAGGACGCTGTAGTTGAGGTACAGGACAAGCACTTCGTATATGTAGTAGGCAAGGACAACAAGGTGAAGTATACTCCGGTAGAAATCAATTCGCAGAACGACGGCAAGAACTATATCATCACTTCTGGTCTTCACATCGGCGACCGCTTCGTAGTGAACGGAGTGTCGTCGCTCCAGGACGGTATGGAAATCAAGCCCCTCACCGAGGCTCAGTATGCCGACAAACTGAAGAAGACCGAGGAACTGGGCGAGGCTCAGGGCGACCTTGGCAAGCTTAAGAAGGCATTCGGAAAATAAATTTTGAGTTTTGAGTGTTGATTTTTGAATTGTCGGCTTTGCCGATTAGGAATTGTTCAATGTTGAATTAAGAATTCATAACTCAAAAATGAAAAACTCAAAATTGCCCTTGGCAATAACTCAAAATTCAAAATTCAAAATTTAAAAATAGATTATGAAATTAGATAGATTTATCAAGCGCCCGGTGCTTTCTACGGTGATTTCTATCCTCGTAGTCATCCTGGGTGTACTCGGCCTGGTGTCGCTGCCTATCGAGCAGTACCCTAACATGGCGCCTCCTACTATCATGGTGCGTGCCGCTTACACCGGTGCCAACTCACAGACCGTGCTCAACTCGGTGCTCGCACCGCTGGAGGAGTCGATCAACGGTGTTGAGGGTATGACCTACATGACCTCATCAGCCACCAATGCAGGTTCGGCTTCTATCACCGTTTACTTTAAGCAGGGTATGGATCCTGACATGTGTCAGGTCAACGTACAGAACCGTGTGTCGCAGGCTTCTGCCTTGTTGCCGGCTGAGGTAACAAAGGCTGGTGTGACCGTTATGAAGCGTCAGTCGTCTACGGTTATCCTCTTCGGTCTTACAGCCGACGACGACCGTTATGACGACGAGTTCCTCACCAACTATGCCAACATCAACGTTGTGCCTGCCATCAAGCGTGTCAACGGTGTAGGTGAGTGTCAGTGCTTCTCGCAGAAGGACTACACCATGCGCCTATGGATTGACCCCGTGAAGATGAAGAGCTACGGCTTGATACCTTCCGACCTCACTGGCGTGCTCGCACAGCAGAACATCGAGGCCGCTCCGGGTTCGGTAGGCGAGACGAGCGACAATCAGTATGAGTATACATTCCGCTATAGAGGTCGTCTGCAGACTCCTGAGGAGTTCGGCGACATGATTATCAAGTCTACTCAGGACGGTCAGACCATCCGTGTTAAGGATGTGGCACGCGTAGAGATGGGTGCCCTCTCGTATACTGTAGAGTCAAAGAACAACGGCAAGCCTTCTGTAACCATGATGGTGACACAGACTGCCGGCTCTAACGCTACTGAGATTGCCACCAACATCAAGAAGCTCCTCAAGGAGCAGGAGGCAACAATGCCGCCGGGAATCCACTTCGACATCATGCAGGACGTAACGGAGTTCCTCTTCGCATCTATCGAAGACCTTATCAAGACTCTGTGCGAGGCGTTCATCCTCGTGTTCATCGTGGTGTACGTATTCCTTCAGGACTGGCGCTCAACACTTATCCCGTTGATTGCCGTGCCGGTGTCGTTGATCGGTACATTCTTCTTCCTTTACGTGTTCGGCTTCTCGCTCAACTTGCTGACACTCGCCGCACTTGTGCTTGCCATCGCCATTGTGGTCGATGATGCCATTGTGGTTGTCGAGGCGGTGCATGCCAAGCTCGACCTCGGATACAAGTCGGCACGACTGGCATCTATCGACGCCATGAACGAGATTTCGGGTGCCATCATCTCCATCACCCTCGTTATGGCATCGGTGTTCATCCCCGTGTCGTTCATGGGTGGTACGTCAGGTGCCTTCTATCGTGAGTTCGGTATCACCATGGCCATCTCTATCATCATCTCTGCTCTTAACGCCTTGACACTTTCGCCGGCTCTTTGTGCTATCTTGCTGAAGCCGAAGGACGAGCACGGCAAGGAGCGCAAGATGACCGTGATAGACCGTTTCCACGCTTCGTTCAACGCTGCTTATGGCAAGGTTCAGGAGAAGTATACCAAGGGAGTTCGCCGTATCGTAGAGCGTCCTATCATCGCTATAGCTACTGTGATTGTCGCTATTGCCGGAATGGCAGTGCTTATGGGAACCACCAAGACCGGTCTTGTGCCTGACGAGGATACAGGTACCGTATTCTGTACAGTCTCTACACCTCCGGGAACTTCAATGAAGAAGACCAACGAGGTGATGGACCAGGTAGACCGCATGCTCGCTACCAACCCCGCCATTGCCAGTCGTATGCGTATTACCGGTTACAACTTCATCGCAGGTCAGGGCTCTAACCAGGGTACGTTCATCGTTAAGCTCAAGAGCTTTGAGGAGCGTCAGAAGGAAGAGGGACCGCTGAAGTATATCGGCGTACACAACCTGGGTTCTACAATGGTGCTCGGCATGATATACAAGCAGACCGCTGCCATCAAGGGAGCGCAGATTCTCGCCTTCCAGCCGCCTATGGTGCAGGGCTTCTCAGCCACCAACGGTATGACATTCTCAATGCAGGACCGCACTGGTGGTGACGTGAACAAGTTCTACGACATCACAAAGAGCTTCATCGACGAGCTCAACAAGCGTCCGGAGATTTCGAACGCCATGACATCATACAACACCAAGTATCCGCAGTATAAGATTGATGTTGACGTGGCTAAGTGTAAGCAGAGCGGCATCGACCCGTCTTCAGTGCTCTCGACAATGCAGGGCTACTACGGCGGTATGTATGCGTCAAACTTCAACTCTTACGGTAAGCTCTATCGTGTATACATCCAGGCAGCACCCGAAAACCGTGCCGACTTGAAGAGTCTCGACAACATCTACGTGCGCACATCGGCTGGCGAGATGGCTCCAATCAAGGAGTATGTCAACCTGAGCCGTGTATATGGTCCGCAGGAGATTGACCGTTTCAACCTCTTCACATCAATCAACGTTAACGCATCGGCAGCCGAGGGCTACTCTACTGGTGACGCCATCAACGCCATGGCAGAGGTTGCCAAGACCTCGTTGCCGGCAGGTTACACCTACGAGTTCTCTGGTCTGACACGTACCGAGCAGGAGTCTTCCAACTCTACAGCTATCGTGTTCGTGCTCTGCTTGACCTTCGTTTACTTGATTCTTTCGGCACAGTACGAGTCATATCTGCTGCCTCTGTCGGTAATTCTCTCAATTCCGTTCGGTCTTGCGGGAGCCTTCCTCTTCGTCAACATGTTTGGCAAGAACAACGACATCTACATGCAGATTGCGCTCATCATGCTTATGGGTCTTCTGGCAAAGAACGCCATCCTTATCGTACAGTTCGCTCTTGAGCGTCGACAGACGGGTATGGCTATCTCATGGTCGGCAGTTCTCGGTGCTTCTGCCCGTCTGCGTCCTATCTTGATGACTTCATTGGCTATGATTATCGGTCTTCTGCCATTGCTCATGCCGTGGGGTGTAGGCTACAACGGTAACATGACACTTGGTTCGGCAGCCGTAGGCGGTATGCTCATCGGTATGCTTTGCCAGATTATGATAGTTCCGGCTCTGTTCTATATCTTCCAGACTCTGCAGGAGAAGATCAAGCCTATCGAGTTTGAGAACGACTCAGCCAACGTCGATTCAGAGATTCGTCAGTACACCAACCCGTATGTGGCAGGTGCTTTGCACGATCAGATAGACAAGAAAACGAAGTAACAAATAGACGAAACAATGAAATTGAACAAGATAATTCTTTTCGCTTCGGCATCGCTCTTGATGACCAGTTGCGGAATATATAACAAGTACGAGCGTCCCGAGGTGAACACCAAGGGACTCGTACGCGACGTTGTGAGCAACACAGACACGCTCGCCGTCAGCGACACCGCCAGCTTCGGCAATCTGCCTTGGCGCCAGGTGTTCACCGACCCGCAGCTGCAGTCGCTCATCGAGAAGGGCATAGCCAACAATACCAATATGCTCAATGCCGCACTCAACGTCAAGATGGTAGAGGATCAGCTCATGGTGGCTAAGTTGGCATTCGTGCCTTCGTTCACATTCTCGCCGCAGGGAACAATCGCTTCATGGGACGGCAATCCTGCCACAAAGACCTACTCATTGCCTATCACGGCATCATGGAACCTCGACCTCTTCGGCAATCTTCTCAATGTGAAGCGTTCGGCACAGATGGCTCTGCTTGCCACAAAGGACTATCAGCTCGTAGTGCAGACCAAGATAATCTCTAACATCGCCAACATGTACTACACTCTGCTCATGCTCGACAAGCAGTTGCAGGTGGTCAACGACATGTCGAAGCTCACTGAAGAAACATGGAACATCATGAAGATTCAGAAGGAGCTTGGTCGTGTTAAGGAGACCAGCGTACAGAGCGCTGAGGCCAATATGTACTCTGTCAAGGCCCAGGCTACCGACCTGAAGCGTCAGATCCGTGAGACCGAGAACTCGCTCTCGTTGCTTCTCGGACAGCAGGCACAGACCATACAGCGCGGCACTTTCGAGGGACAGTCGCTCCCCTCACAGTTCTCAACGGGTGTTGGCATACAGCTTCTTGCCAACCGTCCCGACGTACACTATGCCGAAATGTCATTGGCTCAGTGCTTCTACGATGTCAACGCAGCACGTTCTAAGTTCTATCCGAGCATCACTATCTCTGGTACAGGTGCCTTCACCAACTCGGGTGGCGGCGGCATTGTCAATCCTGGCAAATGGCTTCTCTCAGCAGTAGGTTCACTCGTGCAGCCAATCTTCGCACACGGACAGCTCGTTGCAGGCTTGAAGGTGGCAAAGTCTAAGCAGGAACAGGCTTTCAACACATGGCAGAACGCCGTGCTTTCAGCCGGTTCGGAGGTTAGCAACGCCCTCGTGCTCTACAACTCTTCTAACGAGAAGAGCGAGCTTGAGGCCAAGCAGGTAGAGAGTCTGAAGAAGAACGTAGAGTACAACAAGATGTTGTTCAATGACGGTTCAGCCACATATCTTGAGGTAATCACCGCACAGCAGAGCCTGCTCAATGCCGAGCTCTCTAAGGTAGCCGACGATTTCTACAAGATGCAGGCCGTTGTGAATCTCTACTACGCATTGGGCGGAGGAAGATATTAAGAGTTAGGAATTTTGAATTAGGAATTAGGAATTGTTCTCGGCTTCGCCTGCGATTATGAATTATTCATTTTTGATTTTTCAGAACAATAATTCATAAATCGTAATTCGCGTCAGCGTAATTCACAATCGGCAAAGCCGAACAATTCGTAACTCGTAACTCGTAACTTGTAAATAGTATTATTATGATAAGTGATAAAGCATACATAGCTCCGGGTGCAAAGATTGGCAAGAACGTTACAATCTATCCGTTTGCCTACATCGAGGACGGTGTTGAAATAGGCGACGACTGCATCATCTTCCCATACGTCAGCATCATGCGTGGCACTAAGATGGGACGTGGCAACAAGGTATATCAGAACACAGTGCTTGGCGCAGAGCCACAGGACTTCAACTATACTGGTGCTGACACACGCCTTGTTATTGGCGATGAGAACATTTTCCGTGAGAATGTGGTAGTCAACCGCGCCACATTTACCGATGGCGAGACACATATCGGCAACCGCAACTTCTTCATGGAGGGTGTACACATCTCACACGACACCAAGGTAGACGACTACGTTACGTTCGGTTATGGTACTAAGGTAGCCGGCGACTGCGAGATTCACAGCGCAGCCATATTCTCGTCAGGTGTCATTGTGAATGCCAACGTGCGCATTGGTGGTGCATCTATGGTCACCAGTGGTGTGCGCATCTCGAAGGATGTTCCTCCGTTCATCGTAGCTACCGACAATCCCGTGCGCTACGGTGGTGTCAACGAGACACTGCTCAAGTCGTCTAATACTACCGACAAGGTAATCAGCCACATCGCCAATGCCTATCGTCTGGTGTTCCACGGACAGACCAGTGTGTTCGATGCAATCAATCAGATTAAGGAACAGGTGCCTCCTGGAAAGGAGATCAACGCTATCGTCAAATTCCTTGAGGATAGCAAGTTGGGCATCATAAGCAAGATATAAAAAGCATTTTCATACCTTTTATATATTAGTGTTGTTATTTCAAAAGAAGCGGCAAGGTCGACGTGATGTCAACCTTGCCGCTGTTGTTTTTTATAGCTGTTTCCTTCTCAGAAGGAAACTATTTCTTTTCTTTCATGTGCTGCTCGTAGGCTCTTGCCAGTCCGCCCGTACTTGTTTCCTTGTAGAGCGATGGCAGGTCGTGGCCCGTCTGCTTCATCACCTTCACTACGCGGTCGAACGAAACTGAGTGAGTACCGTCAGAGAATGATGCGTAGAGATTGGCATCAAGGGCACGTGTTGCAGCGAAGGCGTTGCGCTCAATACACGGAATCTGAACCAGTCCGCACACAGGGTCGCACGTCATGCCCAAGTGATGCTCCAGTCCCATTTCGGCAGCATACTCAATCTGCGACGGACTTCCGCCGAACAACTGACATGCAGCAGCCGAAGCCATGGCGCATGCTACGCCAACCTCGCCTTGACAACCAACGTCGGCACCTGATATAGAGGCGTTCTGCTTCACCACATTGCCGAATATTCCGGCTGTAGCCATAGCGTGCAGAATGCGTGTGTCGCTGAAGTTATGACCCTTAGAGAGATGATAGAGCACAGCAGGCAATACACCGCACGAACCGCAAGTAGGCGCTGTAACGATAATTCCGCCCGAAGCATTCTCCTCACTTACCGAAAGAGCGTAGGCATAAACCAGCGCACGCGACTGCAACGACTGCTTGTATCCGCTTGCCTTGACATAGTAGATAGGACCCTTGCGTGGAAGATTGAGCGGACCAGGCAGCGCACCCTCATGGTCAATGCCACGCTCAACGCTCTCCTTCATCGCCTTCCATACATCCATCAGATAGTCCCATATATCCTCGTCCTCGTTCTCGTTGACATACTCCCAATATCCACGGCCGTTGCTTTCGCACCAGTCCTGAATCTCGCGCAGCGTGTTCAGCTTGTACACTTCGCGCAGTCCGGTAAGCCAACGTCCCTTCTCGCCTTCCGACAATGCGCCGCCGCCGACGCTGTAGCAAATCCACTCGTCGGTCTGGTTGCCGGCATTGTCAAATGCCACAAACTTCATACCGTTGGGATGGAATGGCAGGAACACCTGCGGTTGCCACTCAATGCGCAGTGGAGCGATTGGGCGGAGTACCTCGTCGATAGCCACGTCGGTCATGTGTCCGCGACCTGTTGCCGCCAGACTGCCGTAGAGCGTCACCTCAAACGAGGCAGCGTGCATGTTATGACTTGCAAATATCTTAGCCGCCTTCTGCGGTCCCATAGTGTGACTGCTTGACGGTCCCTTGCCTATGCGGAAAAGTTCTCTCAATGATTTCATAATGGATTGTTTGTTTTAGTCTTCTACAAAGTTACAACAAAATTCCGAATAACCGCATTTGCACCTTTTATTTATTTCTGCTGCAATTGTTCTTGCAACGCCATGCAATTGTTTCTGTAACGCTATTTAATACAACATTATCCCCCATAATCATTCGTGATTGTCAAAGATTGTGTTTATCTTTGTAGATGCAGAAACAAATAAGATTAATGTAATTATGACAACAAAGGAAATAGACGAGCGTTCGTTAGTGAATGCTCACCGCCTCTTTGAGTCGGGTGGTCATCTGTTGAGCCAATTCTTCAATTGTGTGATTCTATCTTTGCTGACAACGATTCGCATGTCTGAGAATCTATGAAGACTAATGGTCATTTTGTATTTGAAGAAATTTGTGAGTTTATCTATACTGTTGATATTCACCATATATTGTCGGTTGACACGGAAGAACGTATCGGGATTCAGTTGCTGTTCCAAGTCATTCAATGATTGATTGACGGTTACAGAATTACCATCACTAAGATGTGCTCTCACGACACCGTTTTCAGAGAAGAAGAAACTAATGTCGGTGGTCTTGATAAGTTTGAAACCATCATAGATATGCACAAGGAAATGGTCTCTCCATTTCTTACCTGCTGCAATTCCTATTTTTTCCATCAAAACAGAGTAGTCAATGTGTTTGTTGCACATGGCTTTAGCCTTTGCCAGGGCTTTCTCCAATTCTTCTGGCAATATCGGCTTTTGAAGATAAGCGATGCCATTGCTCTTGAAAGCCTCCAAAGCATACTCGTTATAAGCCGTAGTGAATATGACAGGCGAAGTTGGTGCGATATCCAAGAAAGCCTCGAACACATCACCGTCGCCTAGCTTGATGTCCGCAAAGATGATATCCTCGTCATGTGGATTTTGCAGATAGTCGATGGCCGCTTTTATGGTAGTCAGCGGTCCTTGTATCTCCAGAGAGTTGTCTATGTTTTGCAAGAGACGTTTCAGTCTTGAAAAGCCACGTTCTTCATCTTCTATGATTAAAACTTTCATGATTTTGACAAGATTGGAAGTTTGACTTCAAAATATTTATTATCGTTTGCAACGATAAGTTCCTTTCCTAATTGGCTATAGCGTAGACGCAAGTTTGCCAACCCCTTTTGGGTTGTAGGTAAAGAACTCATTATCGGATTCAATACATTTTTAACTATGATATATTCGTTTTGACGATATATCGAAATAGAAAGCGAATTTTCCTTGGTGTGGCAGTTATGCTTTATCGCATTTTCTACTATCATTTGTATAGCCAAAGGTAGGGTCTTAGCCTTGCACCTTTCCAGTTCTTCTGCAATTTCCACATGTATGGTATGAGGCGAACTTATCTCTTGAAGCTCACAATAGTTCTTCACGAAATGAATATCTTCGTGTATAGGCACAGTCTCTTCATCCAAATTTGTGACAACATATCTATAGATTTCGGAGAATTTGAGCGTGAAATTTTCTGCCAGTACTGGATCCTCCTCTATTAAATCTGCCAACGTGTTGATGCTGTTGAATATGAAATGTGGATTCGTTTGCTGTCGTAGGAGATTGTTGGTGAGCACAACGTTTTCCTTCTCTTTTTTGATGAGGATGGAACAATAATATAGGCAGGCATTCACCATGGTCAGCAATGTGGCGATTAATCCTAAGATGTATATTCTGTCCCAAAAAACATCATTTCCTTCATGCCAAAGAGTTTTAAATATGTTTTCAAATGCAACAGCCCAAGCGAAGTTGGCAATCAGTAACAGCAGTATATGAGTGGTAAAACGAGGATAGCTTATGTTGTCTTTTATAAAAATGTTACCCAAGAAATTTGAAATGCATAAAGAAAATAATGTGTATAAAGAACAATATGCAATGTCAAAGCACAAGTCTTCTAAAGTTATACCTGTACCCACAAATGTATCAAAGTCCATCAGTCCCCATAGCAAGTAGGTAAAAATGAAGGTGGCGATGGATATGATTAACCAAATCTTTATAAAACTATGATATTTGCTCATATTACTCATTTTGGCTTGCAAATTTAGTGCTTTTTTGCGAGATTTCCAATAGGTAACGCTATGAATGATGAAAAATCGCCCATGAATCCGCTATTTTCGTCTATAAATCAATCATTGGGTAGTAGGATAAGGTTCCTCAGCGATTTATAGGGATTCATGCCCAAATTTCTCCGTCTTATGATGATTGGACCTGCACGGTCTGAAATAACTTAATAATTTTGCACTTGAAAAATTTAGGTTTAATCAAAAATAGGTAAATGAAAAATTTAATTTTAGCATTGCTTATCACGGCAAGTCTTTTTCCTTTGTGCAGCATGGCACAACAGGGAGTTAAAGTAGATGTACATACTGGTGCAAACTTGTCAGGTTTTGTAGGTGGAAAATCCTATGCAGCCCAAGATCAAAAAATGAAAATGGGTGCCAGTGTAGGTGTTGGGGTATCCTATGAAACAAGCAAGAACTTTGTATATTCCTCGGGATTTGATTTCTTGATGACGGCAGGTGGTTACACCGCCATTTCTGATTATCTTTCTAACGGGGGGCTTACGACTGCATTCCCTTCGGTAAATTCAAGAGAAGTCTCAATCCAGATTCCACTCAAGTTTGGATATGATTTCACTTTGGGTGAAAAGTTGCATTTCATGCCTTCAGTTGGTGCATATGGAAGATTTTCCATGGCAGCCATTAAGGAGAATGTAACAGAGAGCACAGATGGAAAGTCGGGCAATAGCTTCAAATGGAATAGCTTTAATAACTATCAACATAATAGCAATCGTCTAGAAGGTTATAAGCGATGGGACATTGGAGGCTTAATTGAAGGAAAGTTTGTTTATGCCAATCGTTATGCTGTAACATTAGGCTATTCTCGTGGTTTCATTGACAAATCTTCTCAGTTTAATTTCAAGAATAATAGCTATCATCTGACGTTAGGATACACATTATAGTGGTTATCCGTGATTGTACAACAATAATGATGACACTTTGTGGCAAATCTTATAAAGAAAAAGCCACAAAGTGTCATTTTTATTTGCATAGCTAATACAACATTACAGCAATACATCGCTATTTGTTCAATGACCTATACACATTTACTGATGTTGTTCGTGACAAGAATATTGCTAAGGACGGTTTCCGTTTTGTCAATTCGCTCTATCTTGAAGCTGCCATCGCTGCTGTAGAGAAAATGCCGGAAGACACATTTGAGCTTATCATAGAGAAGTATGTCGAGAAGAACGTGTGCTATCCTTTCATGGATTATGTGAGGGGTACGAGAAGTAAGTTTGTTTCTTCTGCCACTATGCAAATATCGTACATGCAGTAAAAAAGTGTTACAAAATAAAAATCGATTCTAGAGATTTCTGGGGTCGATTTTTTTGCTTTTTTGATGGTCTGACGCCATATTGTTTTTCATTAGTAGCCCTTTTGCTATTCAAAAGGACTCCATTTACAGTGCAAATGGAGTACAGTTGCAATGCAAATGGAGTACAGTTGGAATGCAAAAGTGGTCCTTTTGCAACGAAATGAAGCATTTTCACGTTCTCCGTTTTTGCCGATTTTACAATTTGTAGCCGTAACCCTTTGTGTATAAGCAATATAGCCGAAACTGCACAAAACTCAAGAATTCTGAGCCAAAGATTTCTTTGTGCGTTCAACTCATAGTTTTGAGTGGTTAGAAATGCAAATATTGTGTTGTTGCCTTAGCGGTATGTGGAGTAAGTTTCTCAATAATGTTATACTTACGGCTTGTCGTCTTTCTCCGTTTGTCTTATTGACGATTCAAAATTACCACATCTGCTGATTTTTCGCACTACACTTTTGGGTAACAGATAACGATTAACAATTATTTTTACCCATTTGTGTAACGAAAAGATGTGTTTTTGATAAAATGAAGAATAATATAAAAATTAGGATGTTCGCCATTATTATGTTATTTTTGTCGCAGAATATGTGGCGTTTAATGCCGTTCTTCAGAAATAGAAGGCATACATACAGCTCCTTCTCATTATGTTGACTCTGTGGTTGGCGTAATGCTCGAAGCCGTACAGAACTATGACCAGCCTCTCTGTAAAAAGAAACTCTGCGCTCTTCATTGTCCCCATATTTAGGATTATATAAAACAAATATAGATAACATGAACAAGTTATATACCATACAAGTCCCTATCATAAACTACTCAGACATCCTTTTCGTGTACAAGTTTCGGGAAGGGGAAATCAGGCATCATGCCGTGAACGACCATACGTTGGTATATGTCTATTCCGGCGAGATGACTATTGATAACGAGGGGAATACAACAAAATTATACGCAGGTGATTGTGTTTTTCTGTCACGTAATCACAAGGTAAAAATATCTGCTCGTCCTTATAATGGATATCTACACCTTCGAGGCATTCCACCTCATTGACGAGCTGCTCACGCAACCACTTCTGATGATTGCCGGCTCCAAGTCGGATGCTCTCTATGTTAGTGAACGAGCTGTTAACCGTGCTGCAAGCAAGGTCAAGGAACTGTATCTCATCAATGGGGCTACACATATAGATATGTACGACCGCCAGCCATACGTTGATGAAGCCATCGGCAAGATAACATCGTTTCTAAAGGAAAACCTGAGATAATTGTTTTTCCTTCTTTCAAACGACTTACTTCGTCCAGATTGCTTCTTTATTCTCAGAAATAACGAATAATGTGAGAAATTCCCACATTATGATTTGTACCCGATTTTGGTTGGTGAGTAAAATAAATGTTAAATTGCAGATAAACTTATCATTTTGTTTCATTGCTTGGAAACAAAATGATATCTTTGTAAGCAGAAAATATAAATAAAATGAGCGGATATAAAATACAAGTGGTTTTGTTGGATGAAGCCCTGACATTTGTTCGTTCTT
>URQS01000050.1 GCA_900550035.1 uncultured Prevotella sp.
CTTGTCAAGCTATCTGCGTCGCTTTATGCCTTGTAAGTTTTCTGGTACAATGTCATTCTCAATTAAGATAAGCATAAAATAATCTACCATGTTGGAAGCTTGTGTTATGTCGAAATAGCAAGGAGTCCTGCTGGAAGAAATAATGACAGTACGAACTTGTAATCTATGGGCTGAGTTCTATTCATGACACAAAGATAAACAATAATATTGAATCGTTAAAAACACAACAATATTATTTGATTCTCGATAAACCAGGGAGGATGCTTTGGTTCTATAGAAAATTTATACCTTTGTACCATGAACAATCAAGGGCTATTAGTATTGGCACAGTTGATACCGCCATCAGAGATACTTTCAAATTTTGAAGTAGTACGTGTAGAAGAGGAGGCGTCCCTTGTCCATATCTATCTTGATGAATCGGTAAAGGCTGATTATAAAGAGAACTCTGAGATTGTATCCAAAGGGTTCAGTGAAGTTGTAATTATACGTGGCTTCCCAATCCGCGACAAAGGTGTTGACTTGATAGTCTGAAGACGCAAATGGTACGACAAGCAGAATAATCGATACTTCTACGACTCTTATGATCTAAAGGCAGAAGGAATCCGCTATTCCAAGGAGTTTGCGTTTTTTTAAAAGGAGTCTATGGAGACGATTCCTATGACCTCCCGTTCGCTTGACCGCTATTATCACATAAATGGAGATACGTTTGAAAAGCAATACAAGGAAGTGCTCAGTGGCTATCGCGAATGGTCAGAACTTTCACATGCAGAAGACTGGCTTGTCTTTCCTGAAAATATAGGCGAAAGCGTATGTATTGGCGAAACGGCTCCAAGCAATGGCGCACTGCACACGATAGTAAGCAACAGATCTTCACGTGGAGGTAAAAGCACTATCATTGCAATCGTAAAAGGTGTGGGAGCAGATGCTGTCATAGAAGCACTTATGCGCATTGACGAGGACAAGAGGATGATGGTCAAGGAAATAACAATGGATATGTCGAATTTCATGCGACTTATAGCCAGACGCTGTTTCCTGAATTCCATGCGTACCATAGGCCGCTTTCATATACAGAAACTTGCCTGTGATGCCTTGCTGGAGGTGCGAGTTGCCCATAGATGGGATGCTATTAGTTACTTGCTCACAGCAGGTATCTTCTTTTCAAATCTGCTGATAAATGGACAGGAAGTCAGAAACAAAGAGCAGAGGTGCTCTTTGAAACATATCCTAATCTTAAAGAGGCTTGTTCTCTTACATATTCACTAAGAATGATATTTTCAAAGAATACCGTCAAAGACGCAGCAAGCTCTCGCTTGCACGCTGGTATAACAAAGTGAACGACTCTGACTTTAAGGGTTTCAATGTTATTGCCGCCAAGCTTTACGAGCATTATGATGAAGTCTTGAACTTCTTTGTAAATAGAACAACTAATGCTTTTGCAGAGTCGTTCAATGCTGAAATTAAGGCGTTTAGGGCTGCTTTAAGAGGGGTAACGGATATAAAGTTCTTTCTTTTTAGACTTGCTAAACTATATGCTTAATCCAATAGAATTATCGGGTGAGCCCAGATACACTTGCATCTCTTGGTTAATATTAGTTAATCACTTAATTAATATTTTGGTAGTTTTCCTACTTTGCGAAATAATTAGTAATTTTGCATTATAATTTCAAAACAAGATTACATTTGTTTCAGTTCTGAAACGTAATCTTTCATTTTTATAAAAATCCATGTATAGTAAAGAATATTTATCAGTCAAGACTACGGCTGAATTGCAAGATATTGCGCAAGAAATGGGTATTGACGCAGCATCAGATGATAATGCGGAAGGGCTTATGTATGCAATACTTGATAGGCAAGCCGAAATAGAAGGTAGCAAGAACCCGCTTGGTGCTACCAAGCGTCGTCGCACCAGAATAACTAAGAAAGATACAGATCGTGTTTATACTGTGAATGGCAAAGAAGGTGAGAATTTCGATGTTAAGAAAAATAAGGTAGAAGAAACAGGACAACAGCCACAAGCAGTAGAAACGGTAAATGTAGAACAAGCTCCGATGAGTCCTGAGGAGATGCTTATGGCAATACCTAAGCATAGAGGACGTAAGTCGAAGAAGGAGCTTGAACTGCTTTCGGCCATAGAAGAACGTAAACGTATGGACGAAATGGCAGCGCAAGCAGCTGAGAGTGAAGATTCGCCAATACATGATGTGCAAGAAACTCAACTAGAGGTTTCGGACGCGGATAACATAAATGATACAGATATTCCTGAAGCATCATTTGGCAATGACGAAAAGATCACCGATGAGGATAGTGTGGACGATGATATGCTTGCACAACTTCAGGCAAAAATAAAGTCGCACAATGAGACAGCTGATAGCAATGTTACTAATGTTGATGCTGTTTGGGCTGGTGATCCTGGTGACGGTACCGATTTTATCACAGTAGTCGACCTGCCTATTGAAGATCAGGGTGCTGTTCCTACATACGATATGTTTGATAATCCAACCTCTAATTTACAGAATGATGCACCTTATAATGTGCTACCTCAGCCACAACCGGAGGAACCTCTGTATGACTTCAGTGACCTTGTAAAGGCTAATGGTGTACTTGAGGTGATGCCTGACGGCTATGGTTTTTTGCGTTCAAGCGACTACAACTATTTGTCATCGCCAGACGATATTTATGTTTCAACTCAGCAAGTGAAGAGCTATGGATTGAAAACTGGTGACGTGGTTGATTGTCATGTACGTCCGCCTCATGATGGCGAGAAGTATTTCCCGCTGACAAGCATTGATATGATAAATGGTCGAAATCCCAATGAAATTCGCGACCGTGTGGCTTTCGAACATCTTACACCTCTATTCCCTGAGGAGAAGT
This sequence comes from uncultured Prevotella sp., assembly GCA_900550035.1. GTDB lineage: Bacteria > Bacteroidota > Bacteroidia > Bacteroidales > Bacteroidaceae > Prevotella. The sequence goes on from URQS01000050.1 coordinate 2,872, forward strand.
TTAATCTCTGTGGTGATAAGGCATCGACAAATTTGAGCACCCGTATTGTCGATCTTTTTTCTCCTATAGGTAAGGGACAGCGTGCCTTGATTGTCGCTCAGCCAAAGACAGGTAAGACAATACTCATGAAGGATATTGCTAATGCAATTGCAGCTAACCATCCAGAGGCTTACCTTATGATGCTACTTATCGATGAGCGCCCTGAGGAGGTTACCGATATGGCACGCACAGTAAATGCCGAGGTAATAGCTTCAACATTCGATGAACCAGCTGAGCGTCATGTCAAGATAGCTGGTATTGTGCTAGAGAAGGCAAAGCGTATGGTGGAGTGTGGACATGATGTTGTTATATTCCTCGACTCGATAACGCGTTTGGCACGTGCATATAATACTGTATCGCCCGCATCTGGCAAAGTACTTACTGGTGGTGTCGATGCCAATGCCTTGCAGAAGCCCAAACGATTCTTTGGTGCGGCACGTAACATTGAAAATGGCGGTTCACTCACTATTATTGCGACAGCACTCATAGACACTGGTTCGAAGATGGATGAAGTTATTTTCGAAGAATTTAAGGGTACAGGTAATATGGAACTGCAGCTCGATCGTTCGTTGTCTAATAAGCGCATCTTCCCGGCTGTCAACCTTGTGGCTTCAAGTACGCGTCGTGACGACTTGTTGCAGGACAAGACTACACTCGACAGAATGTGGATTCTGCGCAAGTACATCTCGGATATGAACCCTATAGAGGCGATGAATACCATACACGACCGTATGCATCGTACTCGCGACAACGAGGAGTTCCTCTTGTCCATGAACGACTAATATGGAAAAATTCATAGAAGTAAAAGGAGCGCGGGTAAACAATCTGAAGGACATCAGTCTGAGGATACCGCGCGACAAGCTTATTGTAATAACCGGAATCTCTGGTTCCGGTAAATCATCGCTGGCTTTCGACACCTTGTATGCCGAAGGCCAGCGACGTTATGTAGAGTCGCTTTCTTCGTACGCCAGACAGTATCTTGGCAGAATGAGCAAACCCGAATGCGACTATATAAAGGGTCTGCCACCAGCTATTGCCGTAGAACAGAAGGTAATATCGCGAAATCCAAGAAGTACAGTTGGTACTTCTACCGAAATTTACGAATATCTCCGTTTGCTTTTCGCACGTATAGGTCATACCTACTCGCCCATAAGTGGCAAGGAGGTGAAGACGCATACCGTAGACGATGTGCTGGAGTGTACGCGTCAATATTCCGAGGGCACAAAATTTGCTGTCCTGGCACCACTTAATGTTGTCAAGGGACGCACGCTACACGAACAGCTGACAGCCGAATTGCAACAAGGCTATTCGCGCATTTGGTATAAAGGAGATTTTCTGCGCATAGACGATTTCTTGGCTGGTGATAAGAATGATGCGATTGCCGAACCGCTTTATGTATTGATAGATAGAATGAGCGTAAGCTCTTCAGAATCAAGCGTCTCGCGATTGACTGAATCGGTCGAAACAGCTTTCTATGAGGGCAACGGTACATGCCGACTTGTATTTCCGCCATCAAATATATGCTACGATTTCTCTACATCGTTTGAGGAGGATGGCATAACATTCGAGAAGCCTACCGACAATATGTTTGCATTCAACTCTCCAGCAGGAGCTTGTCCCGAGTGTGAGGGATTTGGCAAGGTGATAGGTATTGACGAGAAACTGGTTGTCCCCAACACGTCGCTTAGCGTGTATGACGGATGTGTACAATGTTGGCATGGCGAGAAGCTGGGAGCGTGGAAGACAGAATTCTGTCGTAGGGCTGCCAACGACAAGTTCCCTATTTTTGAACCTTACTTCAATCTTACAAGGGCTCAGAAGGACATGCTGTGGCATGGTCTGCCGTCCGATCGCAACCGGGATGTACGAGATAGGGTGTGCATCGACTCCTTCTTCCAGATGGTGAGGGAAAACCAGTATAAGATACAATACCGCGTCCTGCAAAGCCGTTATCGTGGAAAGACTATTTGTCCCGTATGTCATGGCACCCGACTCAAGAAGGAGGCTACATGGGTTAAGATAGGCGGAATGAGCATAACCGAATTGGTGGAGATGTCGGTAGCAAACTTGAAGGCTTGGTTTGAAAATCTACAGCTCAGCGAACATGAGGCTAAGATTGGTAAGCGCCTGCTTACGGAGATAAACAATCGTCTGCAGTTCTTGCTCGATGTAGGCCTGGGGTATCTTACACTCAATCGCCCGTCTGATTCGCTTAGTGGTGGCGAGAGCCAGCGCATCAATCTTACTACAAACCTCGGAAGCTCGCTTGTGGGTTCGGTCTATATTCTCGACGAGCCAAGCATAGGATTGCATAGCCGAGATACTGATAGACTGATACATGTGTTGCGTGAATTGCAACAGCTTCACAATACGGTTATTGTAGTAGAGCATGACGAGGATATAATGCGTGCTGCCGATTATATTATTGATGTGGGTCAGGATGCAGGCCGACTCGGAGGCGAGATAGTGTTTGAGGGTACGCTCGATGACATAAATCATACCGATCCCAATGCCACACGTAGCTATACCGTACGCTATCTTTCAGGAATGGAGAGCATACCCGTGCCGCAGTCGCGACGTCAATGGAATCATGCCATAAAGATAAATGGTGCACGAATGAACAATCTTCGTGGTATAGACGTCACTCTGCCGCTTAATGTTCTGACGGTAGTAACTGGTGTGAGCGGCTCGGGTAAGTCGTCGCTTATTAAGGGAATTTTGTATCCGGCATTAAAGCGGCATCTTAACGAGGTGGCTGATACTCCTGGCGAATACTCGTCATTGGGAGGCGACTGGCAGATGGTGAAGCATGTGGAATTTGTCGACCAAAACCCTATAGGCAAGAGCCACGTTCTAATCCTGCTACTTACATCAAGGCCTATGACACCATACGTCAGCTCTTTGCAAGTCAGCCCCTGGCAAAACAAGAGGGATATACAGCCCAATACTTCTCGTTTAATGCCGAAGGTGGACGTTGTGAGGAGTGTAAGGGTGCAGGAGTGATAACGGTAGAGATGCAGTTTATGGCCGACCTTGTACTTGAGTGTGACGCATGCCATGGCAAACGATTCAAGAAGGAAATTCTTGACGTACGCTTCCATGACAAGAACATCTATGACGTTCTGAACATGACTGTTTCGGAAGCTATCGATTTCTTTGAGAAGTATGGCGAAAAGCAGATTGCCGACAAGCTGCAGCCGCTTGAAGCTGTAGGACTTGGATACATCAAGTTGGGTCAAAGTTCGTCAACCCTATCGGGGGGCGAGAACCAGCGCGTCAAACTTGCCTATTTTATAGGACAAGAACGTCAAGAACCTACACTCTTCATATTCGACGAGCCAACAACAGGACTGCACTTTCATGACATCCATCGATTGCTCAAGTCGTTCAATACGCTCATCGAAAAAGGGCATTCAATCATCGTGATTGAACACAATATGGACGTTATAAAATGTGGCGACTATGTGATTGATCTCGGTCCGGATGGAGGCAATAAGGGTGGTAATATTGTGTGTTGTGGCACTCCAGAGGAAGTGGCAAAATGTAAGGCGAGTGCAACAGGACGATATTTAAGCGAGAAGTTAAGGTGAGTATAAAACGATAATACAACAAGAACAATATTGTTAACTTTTTATTGGATTTAACGATATTGTTCTTGTTGTTTTTTTTTGTTCAGGTGTTGTTCTTTGTCTTACGTTCTGATATTGTTGGATTATCTATGTCAAACTGAATATGCCTGTAGGTAGTGTGCGACGTAGAACCTCTACTTTCACGTCTTCGCCAACCCTTATGCCTGTCATTTCAAGCGTTTGGCTGATTGTGTTGAGTGCCAGCTCTGGCTTGTTGTTCTCCTGGCTGAGATGACACAGCCATACGTGCTTGAGGGTGTGGGTTAAGTTCTCGGCCAAGGCTTGGGCACATTGTGTATTGCTCAGATGGCCGTGTCCGTTCTTGATGCGGTCCTTCAGATAGCGGGGGTAAGGTCCGGTCTCAAGCATCTGCGGGTCGTAGTTGGCCTCGATTACCAGATAGTTGGCGCGGCTGATTATGCTTTTCATCTCATCGGTTATGGTACCCACATCTGTTAGCAGACAGAATACAACGCCGTCAGCCTCAATCAAATATCCCACGTTGTCCGAACTGTCGTGGGGCACGTTAAAGGGAGTGATGCTGAAATCACCTACATTGAAGCTCTGTCCCTTGACTACCTTCATACGGTTGGAGTGGGCGAGTTTGCAACGCATGCAGTAGTTGCGGTCCATACCTGCATGAACAGTCTCGGTAGCATATACCGGTAGATTGAACTTCTTGCTCAAGCTGCCTACCGACTTGATGTGGTCAGCATGGTCGTGAGTGACAAGTATGCCATCGAAACCATCGACAAATCGCAATCCGTAATCATGAAAAGCCTTCTTGAGCGATCTTGTACCAACGCCTACATCAATAAGTAGACCCGAATTTTGCGTGTATAAATAATAGCAGTTGCCACTACTTCCGCTTCCAAAAGATATAAAGTTCAGCATTTTTTTTCTTCTATAAACATTAAAACGCCGGCAATGGTAAAGCGTCATACCTTGACTGTTTTACCTTTGTCGGCTTCAATTTTAATACAAAATTAAGCAAAAGGGGGGAATATGCCAAAGAAAATAAGTAATTTTGTACTTGTTATAAAACAAAGAAGCAATTGGATATGTCGGTAAAACATATATTATTGGTCACTTTTGCCTGTGTTATGGCAATGTGCCTTGCAAGTGCATGCTCGCTAAAAGATGATGCTGCTGTAGAAATTTGTGCCAAGAACTTTGGACAGAATTACTTCAACCTCCGTCTGTATCAAGCTTCCATTTTGTGTACTGAACGCTCGCATAAGTGGATGGCTTTCTATGCGTCGAACATCAGCCAGGAAGATGTTAATGTGGTTAATGCACAGGCTGATAGCGCATTGTGTGACATAAGCGATATTGATATAGACAGCGATAGCGCACGAGTGAAAATGACTGTACAGAACTTTCTGATGTGCGACTCGATAGGACGTCATGGCAGAATGTGTAAGAAAGGCAAGTGTGAGCTGATTCTAAGAAAAGAAATAGAAACGTGGAAGGTCGACCTCAACGGCCCAATCACAATAACAGAAGAATAAGAAACGAATATATGATATCAATAGAAGGACTCTCAGTAGAGTTCAGCGCAAAGCCATTGTTCAGAAATGTGAGCTTTGTAGTGAACGATCGCGACCGTATAGCACTTGTTGGCAAGAATGGAGCAGGCAAGTCGACTATGCTGAAGATTATATGCGGAATGCAGAAACCTACAGACGGTAAGGTTGCCATACCTAACAACACAACAATAGGCTATCTGCCACAGGTGATGATTCTGCAGGACAACACTACTGTCAAGGAGGAGGCACGCAAGGCATTCTCGGACGTGACAAAGATGAAGGTCCGTATTGACGACCTGAACCGTCAGCTGACAGAGCGTACCGATTATGAAAGCGAATCATATGCCGCACTTGTGGAGAAATTCACACAAGAACACGACCGCTACATGATGCTCGGTGGCGACAACTATGAGGCGGAAATAGAGCGCACGCTTACTGGCCTTGGCTTTTTGCGTACAGACTTCGACCGCCCTACAAGCGAATTCTCGGGCGGATGGCGAATGCGTATAGAGTTGGCTAAGATATTGTTGCGTCGTCCAGACATCTTATTGCTCGACGAGCCTACCAACCATCTTGATATTGAAAGTATAGGATGGCTTGAGAGATTTTTGCAACAAAGCGCCAAGGCTGTGGTACTGGTTAGTCACGACCGTGCATTCATCAACAATGTTACCAATCGCACAATCGAAATCACCTGTGGACAGGTTAACGACTATCGTGTGAAGTACGACGAATACATAAAGCTGCGCGACGAACGCCACAAACAGCAGTTGCGTGCTTATGAGAACCAGCAGAAGGAGATAGCCGACATAAAGGACTTCATAGAGCGATTCCGATACAAGCCTACCAAGGCTGTGCAGGTACAAAGCCGCATAAAGCAGCTGGAGAAGATAGTACCAATTGAGGTGGACGAGGTGGACAATTCCACGATGCACTTGAAATTTCCTCCATGTCTGCGCTCGGGCGATTACCCCGTGATATGCGACGGGGTGGGTAAGACTTATGGCGACCACAACGTGTTTGCGAATGTAGACCTTACCATTAAGCGAGGCGAGAAGGTGGCATTTGTAGGCAAGAACGGCGAGGGTAAGTCGACGCTTGTGAAATGTATCATGGGCGAGATACCATTCGACGGCAACCTTAAGGTTGGACACAACGTGCAGATAGGCTACTTTGCGCAAAATCAGGCGCAGCTGCTTGACGGCGAACTTACCGTGTTTGAAACCATAGATAATGTGGCAAAGGGCGACATTCGACTGAAGATAAAGAACATTCTGGGTTCGTTCATGTTCTGTGGCGAGGATGTAGACAAGCAGGTGAAGGTGTTGTCGGGTGGCGAACGCAGTCGATTGGCAATGATAAAACTGCTGCTCGAACCCGTTAATCTGCTAATCCTCGACGAGCCTACCAACCATCTCGACATCGCCTCGAAAGAGGTGCTGAAGGAAGCTATCCTCGCCTTTGACGGCACGGCTATCATAGTCAGCCACGACCGTGAATTTCTTGACGGTCTCGTAAGCAAGGTCTACGAATTTGGTGGCGGCAAGGTGAGAGAGCACATAGGTGGCATATACGACTATCTGAGGGCGCATAATGCCGAAGACATGACAGCGCTCAATACGTCGGGCATGTTTGCTGCCAATACGGCTAATGCCGAGTCGGCAAAAAAGGCAGACGATGCCGAGAAGTCGCAAGCTAAGGAAAGCTATGCCGAGCACAAGGAGAAGCAGAAGAAAATACGCAAGATAGAAAAACTCGTGAAGGAATCGGAGACAAAGATAGAGTCTATGGAAAACCGACTGAAGGAACTCGACGAGAAACTCTGTACGCCAGAAGGTGCTTCAGACATGCAACTTGTCAACGAATATACATCCGTGAAGATGCGTATGGACGAAGAAGAGGAACGCTGGACCCAACTGTCGGAAGAACTTGAGGCTTTGGCGTGACAAATCGTAAAATGAGGTGCGTATATTTGTATAAAATTGACATATATAAGTCATTATACGAGTCAAACGTGTTATAATGAGCTGACAGGACATTAAAAAACGGCAAAATCATATTCTAAACACAGAAAAATTTGTAACTTTGCCGAGGATAGCACCCCTAATATGTCAAATTTTCATGCTTAATGGGCATGAAGCCTTATGTATCTCAACAAAACACAAAGCTTATGCAGATAGCTATAGTCAAGTATAATGCTGGTAATATCAGGTCGGTAGTGAACGCATTGCAACGCATCGGGTGCAATCCTGTTATAACAGATTCTCCAGAAGTCTTGCAATCGGCCGACAAGATAATATTCCCCGGACAGGGGGCTGCCGGCGAGACAATGAAGTATCTGAAAGAACACAACCTCGACAGGCTGATATGCGACTTGCGACAGCCTGTACTTGGAATCTGTATAGGACAACAGCTTATGTGCCGACATTCGGAAGAGGACAATACCGATTGTCTTGGAATATTTCCTGCAGATGTGAAGCGGTTTATACCGACTGACAATTCGGAAAAAGTGCCTGCTATGGGGTGGAACAATATATATAGTCTGAAAACAGAGCTGTTTGAACATATTAGCGAAGACGATTTCGTGTATTTCGTACATAGCTATTATGTGCCGGTTTGCGAATATACTGTTGCTGTGGCTGGCTATACTCTGCCATTCAGCGCAGCTCTGAGAAAGGATAATTTCTACGCAACACAGTTTCATCCGGAGAAAAGCGGTGGTGTGGGCGAAAAGATATTAAGAAACTTCATTGAACGCGTATGATAGAACTGATACCTGCCATCGACATTATCAATGGCGAATGCGTGAGACTGACAAAAGGCGACTATTCGCAGAAGAAAGTGTATGGCAAGCCAATAGATATGGCTGCCGAACTGGAACGGACCGGATTCAAGCGACTGCATATGGTAGACTTGGACGGAGCGAAATCGAAACATGTGGTAAATGCTAACGTACTAAACGAAGTATGTAAAGCTACAAACCTTACGGTAGACTTCGGCGGAGGCATTAAGACACAGGACGACATGGATACGGCATTCGATAATGGAGCCTCGATGGTGACAATAGGAAGCATCTCATATACCAATCCGCAGATGTTTTCCGAATGGCTGAAACGATACGGACCGGAACGTATAATTCTGGGTGCTGACGTTCTTGACGGCAAGATTGCCATAAACGGATGGCTGGAACATACCGAACGTGACATTTTCGATTTTATTGGTTTCTACAAAGCCAAAGGTGTTAGCAAGGTGTTGTGTACCGATATCTCAAAGGACGGCGCACTTGCAGGTACATCTATAGAACTGTACCGGAAGATAATGGAGCGCTTCCCCGATCTGCATCTCATAGCAAGTGGCGGTGTGTCGTCGGCCGATGACATTATCGCTCTCGATGAGGCAGGTATTCCTGCTGTAGTATTCGGAAAGGCATATTACGAAGGCCGCATAGACATTAACCGTATAAGTCACCTCATAAAATAATGAACGATTATGGGACTTGCCAAAAGAATCATACCATGCCTTGATGTGAAAGACGGAGAAACCGTTAAGGGTGTCAATTTCGAGAATCTGCGTAATGCTGGCGACCCTGTGGAGCTTGCCAAACGATATAGTGCAGAAGGAGCCGACGAACTTGTGTTTCTTGACATTACAGCAAGTGTAGAAGGACGCAATACATTCACCGAGATGGTGGAAAAGGTAGCTAAAGTAATAAATATACCCTTTACCGTGGGTGGTGGTATTAATGCTTTCGCGGATGTCGAACGACTGCTGTATGCAGGAGCCGACAAGGTCAGTGTCAATTCTGCTGCTATACGCAACCCGCAACTGATAAACGAAATATCGTCAAAGTTCGGCTCGCAAGTGTGTGTCTGTGCTATTGACGCACGTCAGGAGGCCAATGGTGAATGGTATTGCTATGTGAAGGGTGGACGAGAGCGTACCGAACACCGCCTTTTTGATTGGGCTGCTGAAGTAGCCGATCGTGGAGCTGGCGAAATACTCTTTACGAGTATGAATCACGACGGAGTGAAGACTGGCTATGCCAACGAGGCATTGGCACAACTCTCAACGTTGCCAATACCAATCATTGCAAGTGGTGGAGCAGGCAGTATGCAGCACTTCTACGATGCTTTCACTATAGGTAAGGCAGATGCTGCTCTTGCTGCAAGTGTATTCCACTTCGGCGAGATAAACATAAAGAAACTCAAACGGTTTCTGAATGAAAAGGGTGTAAAAACAAGAATATAAAACAACCTCATTAAAATATTGGTTATGAATATAGATTTCGAAAAGACGAACGGACTCGTTCCTGCTATTATACAAGACAATACAACTCGTAATGTGTTGATGCTTGGATACATGAATCGCGAAGCCTACGAGAAGACATTGGCTACGGGCAAGGTGACTTTCTGGAGTCGCTCACGCAATTGCTTGTGGACTAAGGGCGAGACATCTGGAAATTTTCTCAATCTTGTAGACATTAAAGTTGATTGCGACAACGACACGCTTCTGGTAAAGGTTAATCCTACCGGACCGGCTTGCCACCTCGGTACTGCCACTTGTTGGGGTGAGACCAATGATGCCAACCCTCTGTTGTTCCTGACAGAGCTGCAGGACTTCATCAACAAGCGACACGAGGAGATGCCCGAAGGCTCATACACAACATCTCTATTCAAGGATGGATTGAACCGTATGGCACAGAAAGTAGGTGAGGAGGCTCTTGAGGCTGTAATCGAGGCTACCAACGGCACTAACGACCGACTCATATATGAGGCTTCTGACATGTTCTATCACCTGATAGTATTGCTTACAAGCAAGGGACTGCGCATAGAAGACATTGCCAAGGAACTTAAGGAGCGACATGCTCCAAGTTGGCACAAACATTAAAATATAAGAATTCAAAAAACATATTGATTTTATGTTGATAGAATATAACAAGGTCAATATCTATCAGGCTGACGAAATGATTCTCGAAGGCGTTGACTTTTATGTGGATGCTGACCAGTTTATTTATATAATAGGAAAAGTGGGGTCGGGAAAGTCGACTCTGCTTAAAACCCTATATTGTGAGGTGGACATCGACAAGAACGATGCCGAGACAGCCAATGTGCTCGGTCGCGACCTGACAACGTTGAAGCGCAAGGAAGTACCGGCTCTACGCCGTGATATGGGCATCATCTTTCAGGACTTCCAGTTGCTTCACGATCGTAACATCTACAAGAATCTGGAGTTTGTGCTCCATTCTACAGGATGGAAGAACAAGAAGGAGATTGACGACCGTATAGACAACGTTCTGGCGGCTGTAGGCATGGAGGACAAGAAGATGAAATGTCCGCACGAACTGTCTGGTGGTGAGCAACAGCGCATAGCCATAGCACGAGCTCTGCTCAACCAGCCTAAGGTGATTATCGCAGATGAGCCTACCGGCAATCTTGACCCGGATACAGCAGAGAAGATAGTCGGACTGCTATATGAAATAAGCCATACCGGCACTCCGGTTGTAATCTCAACTCACAACCACGGATTGATTGAACGTTTTCCCGGACACGTGTACAAATGCGAGAATAGAAAACTGATAGAGATGACAGATAAAACAAATAAGGAAAATAACAAATAAAAATACACACACTATGAAAGTAATGAAGTTTGGAGGAACCTCCGTAGGAACACCGGAACGCATGAAGGCGGTAGCGTCAATGGTGTCAGAATCGGGCGAACAGGTTTTTATTGTCCTCTCGGCAATGTCGGGAACAACCAACTCGCTTGTCGAGATTTCAAACTATCTCTACAAGAAGAATTCGGATGGAGCTAATGATGTAATCAACAATCTCGAAAGAAAATATATGGAACATGTGGAGGAACTATACTCCACAGACGAATATAAGCAGCGTACAAAGGAATTCCTCGCTTCGGAATTCAACTATCTGCGTTCTTTCACTAAGGACTTGTTCACAAGCTTTGAGGAGAAGAACATCGTTGCTCAGGGTGAGATAATGAGCACCAATATGGTGGCTAACTATCTTGAGGAGCAGGGTGTGAAAGTGTGCCTGCTCTCGGCTCTCGACTTTATGAGAACCGACAAGAACGCCGAACCTGACTCACAGTATATTAAGGAGAAGCTGGGTGCCATTATGAAGGAGAATGAGGGCTACCAGATATATATTACACAGGGCTTCATCTGTCGCAACGCTTATGGCGAGGTAGACAATCTGCTGCGTGGCGGAAGCGACTTTACAGCTTCGCTCATAGGTGCAGCACTTCCTGCCGAGGAGATTCAGATATGGACCGACATTGACGGTATGCACAACAACGACCCGCGTGTTGTAGACAATACCGAGGCAATACGTCAGCTCAACTTCGAGGAGGCTGCCGAGTTGGCTTACTTTGGTGCAAAGATTCTGCATCCTACATGTGTACAGCCTGCTAAGTTTGCCGGCATTCCCGTACGCCTTAAGAATACTCTCGATCCTAAGGCTGAAGGCACCATTATCGACAATGTGCTTCTGAAGGGTAAGATTAAGGCTGTTGCCGCTAAGGACAACATTACAGCCATCAAGATTAAGTCATCGCGCATGCTTTTTGCTACAGGTTTCCTGCGTAAGGTATTCGAGATTTTTGAGTGCTATCAGACTCCTATCGATATGATTACCACAAGTGAGGTAGGTGTTTCGATGAGTATCGACAACACTACACATCTCAATGAGATTGTCGACGAGTTGAAGAAGTATGGTACTGTTACTGTCGATTCTGATATGTGTATTGTATGTGTGGTAGGCGATCTTGACTGGAGCAACCTGGGCTTTGAGACTCTCGTCCTCGATGCTATGAAGACTGTTCCGGTGCGTATGATATCATACGGCGGAAGCAACTACAACATTTCCTTCTTAATAAGAGAAGCTGACAAGGCACGTGCTCTGCAGAACCTTTCAGACCTTCTGTTCAACAAAAAGTAAAAGAGATAAATCATTAAGAAATGTTCCCCGTAGATAAATTTCAGGATATACGTACGCCGTTCTACTATTACGACACACAACTTCTGCGTCAGACACTTCAGACCATAAAGGAAGAAAGTGGCAAACATGTCAACTATCATGTCCACTATGCAGTTAAGGCTAATGCCAATCAGAAGATTCTGCAAATAATAAAACAATATGGATTGGGAGCAGATTGTGTGAGTGGCGGCGAAATAAAGGCGGCACTTGAGGCTGGATTTCCTGCCGACAGTATTGTGTATGCAGGTGTAGGCAAGAGCGATTGGGAGATAGAACTCGGACTCCAGAACGACATCGCCTGCTTCAATGTGGAGTCGATAGCCGAACTTGAGGTAATAAACAGTCTTGCACAGAAACTTGGCAAGACGGCTCGTGTAGCGTTCCGTATCAATCCTAATATTGGTGCGCACACCCATGCCAACATCACTACCGGACTTGCCGAGAACAAGTTTGGTATTGCTATGCAAGACATGGACAAGGTGATTGATGAGGCTATGTCAATGGACAATGTCGATGTTATCGGACTCCATTTTCACATTGGCTCTCAGATACTTGACATGGGCGACTTCAAGGCCTTGTGCAATCGTATCAACGAACTGCAGGGTCTGTTGGCCAAGCGTAATGTGTTTCTTAAGAACATAAATGTGGGTGGTGGATTAGGCATAAGCTACGACAATCCCGACCGTGAGCCTATACCCGATTTCAAGGACTACTTCAATACCTATGCTTCGCATTTGCATCTGCGTGAAGACCAGCACTTGCACTTCGAGCTTGGACGTTCGGTAGTGGCACAATGCGGTACGCTTATCACACGCTTGCTCTATGTCAAGCAGGGCTCGTACAAGCAGTTTGCTATTGTTGATGCAGGAATGACCGACTTGATACGTCCGGCTCTGTATCAGGCTCTGCACAAGATTCAGAACATCAGCAGCGATGAGCCCAAGCAGACATACGATGTAGTAGGTCCTATATGCGAGTCGAGCGACGTGTTTGCCAAAGCTATCGACCTCAACACGTGTCATCGTGGCGATTTGCTTGCAATACGTTCTGCGGGAGCCTATGGCGAGATAATGGCAAGTAGTTACAATTGCCGTCCTTTGCCAGTAGGATACATTTCTGAAGAATTCAGATAAGATATGATTATTGATACATTATCAATTATTTCATGCATTATTATCACCATATTTATGGTGGTGTCGGTCGTAGCCAATCCGTTCTTTCGCAAGGCGGATAAGGCTGACGACTCGGACGCTTCTCACTCTGTCGACGATAGCGACATGCCACAGCTTACGGTGCTTGTGCTTGCCAATAACAACGCACAGGCTCTGGACGCTAATCTGCCACTCATACTGACACAAGACTATGCTCCAGGCTATGAAGTCATCGTAGTAGGTGAGAAAGGCGATTTGCCAACAGAAACTGTTGTTGAACAATATGCGTCGAAGGGCCATTTGTATGCTACGTACATTCCACACCGCTCGCTCTTTATGAGCAAGTCGAAGCTTGCTGTAGCATTAGGCGTAAAGGCAGCACACAACGAATGGATAGTAATGGTCAATGCCGATTGTCGTCCTCAGTCCGACCTGTGGCTCAAGACACTTGCTTCACGTATGGACAACGATGCCAATCTTGTTATAGGCTACAGCAACTACGATTCAGCCTCACGAGGCTATTATCGATTTGCCCGTTTGCGTACGTCGTGCTATATGTTGCGTCGTGCTTTACGTTCTACGGCATATCGCGTCAATGGTACAAACATAGCGTTCCGTCGCTCTGAATTCATATCGCAGGAAGGCTATCGTGGCAATCTTCAGCTTGTGAATGGCGAGTACGACTTCATCATCAACAAGTATGCCCAACGTGGGCAGACACGTGTTGTTACCGATGAGAATGTATGGATACGCGAAGACAGTCCTACATCCAAGCAATGGCACTATCGTGATGTATGTTATGCTCATATACGCAAGTTTCTGAGCTGTTCGGCAGCCCCACGCTTTCTGTTCAACTTCGATATGACTATGATGTATGCCAATTATGCTGTTCTGATAGCATCCATAATTGTGGCAGCAATGACCCAACGATGGATATTGCTTGCTACAGCATCTTTGTATATCGTCCTGACAATCGTGTTGCGTTCGCTCATAGCACGCAAGGTGTACATAAAGTATGGTGAGGACATTCCTGCATGGCGTACAGTCTTCTACGAGCTTTCAATAGTGTGGCGTCAGTTGTCTACCAACATTCATTATTCACGAGCCGACCAATACGATTTCACTACTCATAAATTATAATATGAGAATAAAATACGTCATACCATCCAAGCCAAGCCCTTCTTGCATCAATATGGAGATGTGGCAGATGTTGGTTCACGAACTTACAGTTTGTGATCAGATAGATATTGTGGACATGTCACCCGACATCGTCCACATTTTTGGCATTTGGAATATACAGAATGTACGGCTGGTGGAGCAATATCGAAGCATGGATATTCCCGTTGTCTTTACCTCAATAAATGGTATGCTTGGTATAGTAAATAGTGATGGTCGACAGGTCTATACTCCTAATGTTTTATATGCCATACGTCGTATTGTCCGTTTAGGTGCAGTAGTACATGCTTGCGGACAGACAGAACAGAATTTTTTGACAGGCATAGTCAAGTCTTCTGCCATACATGTCATCACGAATGCGGCATTTACTTCTACAATCTCGGTTGACGATATGGTAGCGTCGTTCCGTTCTCTTTATGTCGATACGATACAGTCAAACGACACATCCGTTCGCAATCGTATAAGTCGTCAGTTATCAAAATACAATATTCAGGACAAGTCTATACATGATATATGTACACGTCTTATGTACATACGTCAGAGATTCAAGATGCTCAACATTCCTCAGTCATTACTTGATGAGACATCACAAGTGCTGATAGAAAGCGATTACGACGAGAAATCCATGCGTAATACACTTGATGAAATGCATCTGTCCAAATTTGCCTCTTACACAATGGCGTTGCTCGAATCCAACAGTAGTCTTACTGAAGGCTTTATGCCTATCGACAGCATTGATGGAAAAGTGGTGAGTGAAATGAAAAAACAAATTATTAACTAATATAAAAGCAGGTTATACTAAAATGGCACACATACATCCCCCTAAACAGCAGGACATGAAGTATCTTCATCTGTTGTCTCAGTCGTTTCCCAATATCTCTGAGGCAAGCATGGAGATAATCAACCTTCAAGCTATTCTGCACCTCCCCAAGGGTACAGAACACTTTCTTGCAGACATTCATGGCGAGTACGAGGCATTCCAGCATATCTTGAAGAATGCTTCGGGTAACATCCAGCGTAAGGTTGACGAACTCTTCGGCAACACTATGCGCGAGTCAGACATGAAGGAACTTTGCACGCTCATCTATTATCCCGATCAGAAACTTGAGTTAATCAAGGCGGTAGAACCCAATATCATCGATTGGTATCGCATCACGCTTCACCAACTTGTTTCTGTTTGTCGTCTCGTTGCGAGCAAGTACACCCATTCCAAGGTTCGCAAGTCGTTGCCTCATGACTTCTCTTATATTATTCAGGAACTCCTGCATGAGCGTACCGACGATGCCAACAAGGCCGACTACGTCAACGTAATCATCGACACCATCATATCTACAGGTCGTGCCGACGACTTCATAGTGGCTATATCCAACGTAATCCAGCGCCTTTCTATCGACCAGCTTCATATACTTGGCGACATTTACGATCGTGGTCCTGGTGCACACATCATATTAGACACTCTTGCGTCATATCATTCATGGGACATCCAATGGGGCAATCACGACATATTGTGGATGGGAGCCTTGGCAGGCAATCGTGCTTGTCAATGCAATGTCATTCGTCTGTCGTTGCGTTATGCCAATCTTGCCACACTCGAAGAGGGTTATGGAATAAACCTTGTGCCCCTTGCCACATTCGCTATGGAGATATATGGCGACGACCCCTGCGAGGAGTTCGTTCCCAAGATAGCTTCAGCCGATTCGGCACGTATCGACCAGAAGACCACTCGTCTGGCAGCCCTTATGCACAAGGCCATTACCATCATACAGTTTAAGGAGGAGGCAGCCATCATCAAGCGCAATCCGGCTTGGAATATGTCCGACCGTCTGTTGTTCAATAATATTGACTATCAGAAGGGCACTATACTTCTTGATGGCAAGGAGTATGAGCTTAAGAGCAACTCCTTCCCAACCATCGACCCTCGTCATCCCGACCGTCTTACGCTTGAGGAGAAGCAGCTTATGGACAAGCTCAACCATTCGTTCCAGGTGTCAGAGAAGCTGCACAAGCATATCCGTATGCTTCTTCAGCACGGTTGTATGTATGCTATATACAACAACAATCTGCTCTTCCATGCCTCTATTCCTCTCAATGCAGACGGCACATTGAAGGAAGTTGAAATTGCAAAGGACATGAAGTGTTCGGGCAAGGAGTTGCTATACAATATCGGTATGATGATACGTACAGCATTCCAGTCCGACTCAAGTATTGAAGAACGCAACTATGCCACCGACTATTTCCTATATCTGTGGTGTGGTCCTGACAGCCCGCTCTTCGACAAGTCGAAGATGGCCACCTTCGAGCGCTACTTCATAGCCGATAAGGCAACGCACAATGAAGAGAAAGGCAACTACTTCAAGTTGCGCGACAACGAGCAGATTGTCGACAACATTATGGATGCATTCGGAGTGACAGGCGAGAACCGCCATATCATCAATGGTCACGTCCCCGTGCATGTATGCAATGGCGAGAACCCTATCAAGGCCAATGGCAAGCTTATGGTCATAGATGGAGGTTTTTCACAGGCTTACCATAAGGAGACTGGTATTGCAGGATACACACTTGTCTACCACAGCCGTGGATTTGTACTCGTACAGCATGAGCCTTTCACCTCAACCCTCGATGCCATACAGAAATGTACCGACATTAAGTCAACTACCCAGATTGTGGAGATGTCAGCTCATCGTATGCGTGTAGCCGATACCGACATTGGTCGCGAATTGTCCAAGCAGATCAACGACTTGCAGCAGTTGCTCTATGCCTACCGCCATGGATACGTCAAAGAGGCTATATCCAATAAATAAGTTAGAAATTGAACTTTCGCAAGTTAATACCAAAATGATTAGAAAAGTCAGGATACAGGATGCTGCTGAGATTGTGGCAATATATAATAGGTATATAGTCGACTCGACCATCACGTTCGAGACCGAACCTGTTTCAGTCGACGAGATGCGCAATCGTATCCACGACATAGCCTCCTACTTTCCCTACTTCGTTTATGAGGATCAGGGTAGGGTAATAGGCTATGCCTATGTACATCAGTGGAAGGAGCGTGCCGCCTATGCACGCACACTTGAGACAACCATCTATCTCAGTCCCGACGCACTTCATTCTGGTATTGGCACCACTCTGATGCAGCACGTCATTGATGAGTGTCGCAGTTTGGGTTACAAGGTTCTTATAGCTTGCATTACAGCCGAAAACACAGGAAGCCTTGAGTTTCACAAGAGTTTGGGATTCACTCAAGTATCGTTTTTCCACAATGTCGGCGAGAAGTTTGGACGATTTCTTGATGTTATCGATATGGAACTTCAGTTATAAAGAAAACACAGCCCCTAAAATAATATTTTCAAGAATAGTAACAAATTAACTTTAATTATGAACAGAACCATCATTACAGTAGTAGGCAAGGACACCAAGGGTATCATTGCTAAAGTGTGTACTTATCTTGCCGACAACAATGTCAACATTCTTGACATCTCGCAGACCATCGTGCAGGAGTATTTCAACATGATGATGATTGTTGATATGGCCAAAATGGAGAAACCATTCGTTCAGGCTGCCGACGAACTTACCAAGCTTGGCGAGAGCGTAGGCGTGCAGGTGAAATGCCAGCGCGAGGAGATATTTGATGTAATGCACAGAATCTAATCACACACAAAAAATCACGTCATGATAAATATCAATGAGGTTATCGAAACTAACAAGATGATAGAGCAGGAGAACTTCGACGTGCGCACCATCACCATGGGCATCAGTCTTATGGATTGTGTGAGCGACAGTCTTCCTACGCTCTGCCAGAACATCTACAACAAGATAACACGTCTCGCCAAGAACCTTGTCAGTACGGGCGAGCAGATTTCCAAGGAGCTTGGAGTTCCTATCGTAAACAAGCGCATCGCCATCACTCCTATAGCTCTTGTGGGTGGCAATGCCTGCAAGACATCCGACGACTATGTAGAGCTTGCACGTACACTCGACCGTGCAGCCAAGGCTGTAGGTGTCAACTTCCTCGGAGGCTATTCTGCCATAGTTTCCAAGGGTATGACTCATAGCGACGAGCTTATGATACGTTCCATACCTAAGGCTCTCGCCGAGACCGACCTCATTTGCAGCTCGGTAAATATAGGTTCTACCAAGACAGGTATCAATATGGATGCCGTGCGTCTTATGGGCGACATTGTGCGTCAGACAGCCGAGGCTACCAAAGAACGTATGTCAATCGGTTGTGCCAAGCTTGTTGTCTTGTGCAACGCTCCTGACGACAATCCTTTTATGGCAGGAGCTTTCCATGGTGTTAGCGAACCCGATGCTGTCATAAGCGTAGGTGTAAGCGGACCCGGTGTAGTCAAGTATGCTTTGGAACAGGTGCGTGGCGAGAGCTTCGAAGTGCTATGCGAAACCATCAAACGCACAGCTTTCAAGATAACACGTGTAGGTCAGCTTGTAGCCAAGGAGGCATCACGTCGCCTTGGCATCCCGTTCGGCATCATCGACCTTTCACTTGCTCCAACTCCTGCAGTAGGCGATTCAGTTGCCGACATTCTTCGTGAGATAGGTCTCGAGCATCCTGGTGCTCCTGGTACAACGGCAGCTCTTGCATTGCTCAACGACCAGGTGAAGAAGGGAGGCATCATGGCTTCTTCTTATGTAGGAGGTCTTAGTGGTGCGTTTATCCCCGTAAGCGAGGATCAGGGCATGATTGATGCAGTAGAGGCAGGTGCCCTCACCATAGAGAAGCTTGAGGCTATGACATGTGTCTGCTCTGTAGGTCTCGACATGATAGCCATCCCCGGCGACACACCCTCCACAACTATTGCTGGTATTATTGCCGATGAGGCAGCCATCGGTATGATTAATCAGAAGACCACAGCCGTGCGCGTCATTCCTGCCATTGGCAAGAAGGTTGGCGACAAGGTCGACTTTGGCGGACTCTTGGGTTATGCTCCCATCATGCCAGTCAACACCTTCTCATGCCAGCTGTTCGTAGACCGTGGTGGACGCATACCGGCTCCAATTCACAGTTTTAAGAACTAACGTATTTAAGTAAATATCTAAATGCTCAACAACAATACCATTTGCGCCATCGCTACCGCCCCTGGTGGTGCTATTGGCATTATTCGTATCTCAGGCTCCGAAGCCATAAGTATAGTCGATAGGATATTCCGTCCTATCGGCTCCAGTCTTTCTTTGTCCGAGCGCAAGGCTTACACCCTCGCATTCGGCAATATCGTCAACGCTGATGACGATGTTGTCGACGAGGTACTCGTGTCCATATTCCGCGCGCCTCACTCTTATACAGGTGAGGACTCTGTCGAGATTTCGTGCCATGGTTCAGCCTATGTTCTTCAGCAGGTTATGCTCCTGCTTACAGAGAATGGTTGCGTACCTGCCGGACCAGGCGAGTTTACCCAGCGTGCTTTCCTCAATGGCAAGATGGACCTCTCGCAGGCAGAGGCGGTAGCCGACCTTATCAGCTCTACCAACAAGGCAACACACGACATGGCTATGAGTCAGCTCAAGGGTCACTTCAGCAACGAGTTGGCCGATCTTCGTGCCCATCTGCTTAAGCTCACATCGCTATTGGAATTGGAACTCGACTTCTCCGACCATGAAGAGTTGGAGTTTGCCGATCGTTCCGAACTCTACACCCTTGCCAATGACATTCATAAGCGCCTCCTTGCGCTTGCCCGTTCCTTTGAGGTGGGCAATGCTCTTAAGAATGGCATACCCGTGGCTATCGTTGGCAACACCAATGTGGGTAAGAGTACGCTCCTCAATCATTTGTTGCATGAGGAGAAGGCTATTGTGAGCGACGTACATGGTACGACTAGAGATTTCATTGAGGATTCAACTGTCATCAATGGCATACAGTTCCGCTTCGTCGATACAGCTGGCATCCGCGATACTGATGATGTTGTTGAGAATATAGGTATAGAGCGTACCTACCAGAAGATACAGGAAGCCAAGATTGTACTCTGGCTTGTCGACAAGCAACCTGAAGCTTCAGAGATTGAGGATATAAAGAAGCGTGTTGCAGGCAAGAAACTCATCATTGTGCGCAACAAGATGGATCTTACCAATTTATCATTGAACAATGCCTCATCGGCAAAGCCGACAATTCAACATTCAACATTCAACATTCAAAACTCCTCATCGGTAGACATTAGCGCTAAGTACGGCACAAATATCTCCAAGCTTGAGCAGTTCATTGTTGAGGCAGCCAACATTCCTCAACTCTCCGAGAGCGACATCGTCATAACATCCGTTAGGCATTACTCCGCTTTGCTGCTTGCCGACGAAAGCCTACAACGTGTAGTCCAGTCAATGAACCTCGGGCTAAGTGGCGACCTGCTTGCCGAAGACCTCCGTATGGTGATAGAACACCTCGCAGAAATTACGGGAGAGGAAAAAATAACTCCGCAAGAAACGCTAAATTCCATATTTAGCTCGTACTGCATCGGGAAGTAAGTCGTGATAAACAACGATTAATATCGACAACAAATGATAGTTAGAGGGTGTGTCAAAACTCCCTGATTCTTAAAAAAATCACAAAGCCCTGACTTTCACAAGCCAGGGCTTTGCTATGTCTAAAA
>URQS01000051.1 GCA_900550035.1 uncultured Prevotella sp.
AGATTTGCGAAGCTGCAGGTGTTGATCCTTATCAGATGTGTGAGGACACACAGCGTATCTGCTTCGAGAATGCAAAGTGGGCATACGTTGCAGGTGCTGCCATCGCTATCAAGCGTGGCGTTAAGACAGCTGCCGACGCTGCTGAGGCTATCGGCGTAGGTTTGCAGGCATTCTGCATCCCTGGTTCTGTAGCTGACGACCGTAAGGTAGGTCTTGGCCACGGTAACCTCGCTGCTCGTCTGCTCCGCGAGGAGACACAGTGCTTCGCTTTCTTGGCTGGTCACGAGTCATTCGCTGCTGCTGAGGGTGCTATCAAGATTGCTGAGATGGCTAACAAGGTTCGTAAGAACCCATTGCGCGTTATCCTCAACGGTCTTGGCAAGGATGCTGCTCAGATTATCAGCCGTATCAATGGCTTCACATATGTTAAGACAGAGTTCGACTACTACACAGGTGAGTTGAAGGTTGTTGACCGCATCGCTTACTCAGACGGTCCCCGTGCTAAGGTTAACTGCTACGGTGCCAACGACGTTCGCGAGGGTGTAGCAATCAACTGGAGCGAGGACGTAGACGTATCAATCACTGGTAACTCTACCAACCCGACACGTTTCCAGCACCCAGTAGCTGGTACATACAAGAAGGAGCGTATCCTCGCTGGCAAGCCTTACTTCTCAGTAGCTTCAGGTGGTGGTACAGGCCGTACATTGCACCCGGATAACATGGCTGCAGGTCCTGCTTCTTACGGTATGACTGATACTCTCGGTCGTATGCACTCTGACGCTCAGTTCGCAGGTTCTTCTTCAGTTCCTGCTCACGTAGAGATGATGGGCTTCCTCGGCATGGGTAACAACCCAATGGTAGGTGCTTCTGTAGCTATTGCCGTTGCTATCGACCTCGCACTGAACAAGAAGTAATTCTTCGCTCTTAGCGAGATTCTAAAATAATAAAGGCTCCCATAGTCCGCAAGGATTATGGGAGCCTTTTTTGTTATTTAACTTGAAAAACGCAGTCGGTTTCAAAAGAAAAGCTATATATTTGCATATTATTATATTATTATGGATAAAGGGCAATTTTTATTATATCAAACTCCTGACGGCGATTCACAGATAGAGGTGAAACTGCAAAACGATACTGTCTGGCTCTCGCTTGACCAGATGGCAGAGTTGTTTCAGCGTAATAAGTCCACTATTTCACGACACGTAAAGAATGTGCTGGAGGATGGGGAGTTAGAGGAAAAATCAGTTGTTGCATTTTTTGCAACAACTGCATCTGATAGTAAAACATACTCTGTAGCTTACTACAACCTCGACATGATTATCAGCATTGGTTATCGTGTTCATTCATACCGTGGTGTTCAATTCCGTATATGGGCAACTAAGGTGTTGAAGGAGTATATAGTAAAAGGTTTCGCCATGAACGATGACCTGTTGAAACGTGCAGGAGGAGGCAATTACTTTGACGAACTGCTTGCAAGAATACGTGACATCCGCTCCAGTGAAAAGGTATTCTATCGCAAGGTGTTGGAGATTTACGCCTTAAGTATCGACTATGACCCACGAGTGGAAATGACACAAAAGTTCTTCAAGACAGTACAGAACAAGATGCACTATTCTGTACATGGTCATACGGCGGCGGAAATAATATACGAGAGAGCCGATGCCGAGAAAGACTTTATGGGACTTACAACGTGGTCTGGAGCTATGCCGTCAAAACCAGAAGCAGAAATAGCCAAGAACTATCTCACCCAAGAAGAAGTAAAGTCCTTGAACCGCATCGTGAGCCTATATCTTGACTTCGCCGAAATGCAAGCCGAGGAACACCGCCCTATGTATATGAAGGACTGGATTAATATTCTCGATGACTTCCTCCGTATCTCCCGAAAAGACATCCTCACTCATGCAGGCAAAATCTCCGCCAAGCTCGCCAAAGAGAAAGCCGACCATGAATACGACAAATTCAAGGAACGTACCAAGAACAACCTCTCGCCTGTAGAGATTCACTTCTTGGAGAACTTTGAGCGTGAGCAAAAAAGGTTGATGGGAGGAGACAAGAAAGAAGAAAAGTAAGAACAATATAAAATAATAAAGGCTCCCATAGTCCGCAAGGATTATGGGAGCCTTTTGTATTTATACAATTTGTTGGCTTATTTATTTTCCTTATAATATTTCAGTCCGCCCTTGACGTTCTCAATGAGTGCTTTTGATGAATAGGTGGCACCGCTCACGCCGTCCACTTTCATTGTTGAGGCTTCGTTTACGGTCTTGCCAATGAACTTCTTTAGCACTTCTTCTGCATTTGCATATATCGAAGGAGTCTCGTGATTGGGTAGCGACTCTATCTTCGTTATTTTGTTGCCCTTGATGTATATCTTTATTGGAGTCTTGCCCTGATAGCCACGAGCCTTTACGATTGACGACGTATTGATAATGGCAGTACCTTTGCTATACTTTATTGCGTTCTTGGCTACACCGGCGCTCATAAGGGCGAAGGCAAAAGCGGCAACAGTAATGGAGAAAACTTTCTGCTTCATAATTAAAGTTAAGGGCTTATTATTTGTCGTAAGCGTGCAGTGGATAGTCTGTAGTATAATGGAGTCCGCGGCACTCTTTGCGCTCAATGGCCTGACGAGTGATGAGATAGCCAACATTGATCATGTTGCGCAGCTCACAGATATCGCGGCTTGCCTTCACACGCTTGAAGAGAGCCTCAGTCTCCTCATACAGCAGGTCGAGACGATCCCACGCGCGTTTCAGTCTAAGGTCGGAGCGTACTATGCCTACATAGTTTGACATAATCTCGCCAACCTCCTTCACGCTCTGTGTGATGAGCACCTTCTCCTCGTTGGTCATAGTACCCTCGTCGTTCCATTCGGGCACCTTATCGTTGAAGTCGTATTCGTCGACATGCTCCAGCGAGTGCTTTGCAGCAGCGTCGGCATATACCACAGCCTCAATCAGCGAGTTGCTGGCAAGGCGGTTGCCACCGTGCAGGCCAGTGCATGAGCATTCGCCGATGGCGTAGAGACGCTCAATGCTCGACTGTCCGTTCAGGTCAACCTTAATGCCGCCGCACATATAGTGGGCTGCCGGGCGAACGGGTATGTAGTCGGTAGTGATGTCAATGCCTATAGATTTGCACTTCTGATAGATGTTGGGGAAGTGCTTCTTTGTCTCCTCCGGATTCTTGTGCGTAACGTCAAGGCAAACATGGTCGATGCCGTGTATCTTCATTTCCTTGTCGATGGCGCGAGCCACGATGTCGCGCGGAGCAAGCGAAAGGCGCTTGTCGTATTTCTCCATAAACGACTCACCGTTTGGCAGACGCAATATGCCGCCATAACCGCGCATAGCCTCGGTGATGAGGAATGCAGGATGAGTCTCGCCCGGATGATAAAGGGCAGTAGGGTGGAACTGTACAAATTCCATGTCCTTAACTGTTCCCTTGGCACGATACACCATCGCCTCACCGTCACCAGTAGCTATTACCGGGTTGGTTGTGGTCTGATATACAGCACCGCAACCGCCGGTACACATCAGCGTCACCTTGCTCAGATAAGTGTCCACTTTCTCTGTTTCTGGGTTCAACACGTATGCACCATAGCAGTTGATGTATGGTGTGCGGCGTGTCACGCGAGCTCCGAGGTGATGCTGTGTGATAATCTCCACGGCGAAGTGGTTCTCCTTGATGTCGATGTCTGGACAATTGCGCACAGCCTCCATCAGTCCGCGCTGTATTTCGGCACCCGTATCGTCGGCGTGGTGCAGAATGCGGAATTCAGAGTGTCCGCCCTCGCGATGCAGGTCGAACTCGCCGTTTTCCTTGCGGTCGAAGTTGACACCCCAATTCACAAGTTCCTTTATCTGTTCGGGCGCATTGCGCACTACCTGTTCTACGGCCTTGCGGTCGCTGATATAGTCGCCCGCAATCATAGTGTCCTCTATGTGCTTGTCGAAATTGTCGACTGCGAGATTAGTTACTGAGGCCACGCCACCCTGGGCAAACGATGTGTTTGCCTCGTCGAGCGAAGTCTTGCAAATGATGCACACCTTACCTTTGTGTGCTCTGGCTACCTTCAATGCGTAGCTCATGCCGGCTACACCGGCTCCGATAATAAGAAAGTCGTATTTGAAAACCATCTTTCAACTTTTTTATAAGACGTTGCAAATTTAGGTAAAATTCTGAAGACAGTGTAATAATAATGTCGTTTTTTTTTGTCGTTCCCGAATAAATGGACTAACTTTGCTCATATAACATTAATACTACAAACATATCTATAAAATGGAAATAACCGAAAGATTTTTGAACTACACCCAGTTCGACACCCAGTCGAGCGAAGAGTCGGATACCGTTCCGAGTACTTCCAAGCAATTGATATTCGCCAAATACCTTAAGGAGGAACTTGAGCGCGAGGGCTTGAGCGATGTAGAGATGGACGAGCAAGGCTACATTTACGCTACGCTGAAGGCCAACACCAAGAAGAATATTCCTACCATCGGATTTATCTCTCACTATGATACATCGCCCGACTGCAGCGGTGCCAACATCCGTCCGCGCATCGTCAAGAACTACGACGGCGGCGACATCGTGCTCTCTGAGGGCATCGTGTCGAGCCCGGCTAAGTTTCCCGAGCTTAAGGCACATGTAGGCGAGGACATCATCGTGACTGATGGAACAACTCTGCTTGGTGCCGACGACAAGGCAGGTATTGCTGAGATAGTGCAGGCTGTGTGCTGGTTGCGCGACCACGACGAGATAGAGCATGGCGACATTCGCGTGGCATTCAATCCCGACGAGGAGATAGGTATGGGCGCACACCACTTCGATGTGGCTAAGTTCGGATGCCAGTGGGCTTACACTATCGACGGTGGCGACCTCGGCGAACTGGAGTATGAGAACTTCAACGCTGCCGGTGCCAAGGTACACATCAAGGGTGTCAGCGTACATACCGGTTATGCCAAGGGCAAGATGGTCAACGCTTCACGCCTGGCTGTAGAGTTTGCCGAGATGATTCCGGCTGCCGAGACTCCTGAGGAGACTGAGGGCTATGAGGGATTCTATCATCTGCTCGGCATCAACTCATGCTGCGAGAAGGCTACTCTGTCGTACATCATCCGCGACCACGACCGCGACCGCTTTGAGAATCGCAAGGACTTCATCGAGGACTGCGTCAAGAAGATGAACGAGAAGTGGGGTGAGGGTACTGTCAGCGTTGAGCTTAAGGACCAGTACTACAACATGAAGGAGAAGATAGACCCCAACATGCACGTCATCGACATCGTGCTCAAGGCAATGCAGGAGAGCGGTGTAGCTCCTAAGGTGCAGCCTATCCGTGGTGGTACTGACGGTGCACAGCTTTCGTTCAAGGGTCTGCCTTGTCCCAACATCTTCGCCGGTGGCTGCAACTTCCACGGTCCTCACGAGTTTGTGAGCATCCAGGTTATGGAGAAAGCCATGCAGGTAGTAATCAAGATTTGTGAGCTGACAGCCCACTACAACGACTAAACCGTATATAGTAGCGGTGGTTTCCGGCCTCCGCTACTATCTTATATTTGCATTTCTAACCGCTCAAAACTGCGAGTTGAACGCACAAATAAATCTTTGGCGCGAAATTCTCGAGTTTTGAGCGGTTTGTGTTATGTCGCTAATATACAATGAGTTATGATAGTGTTGACGTCTGCAAGCAATTTTTTGTTTCTCAAAAAACTTACATTTCCTTGTAAAAAGACCACTTTTCCCTTCCAACTGTATTCCTTTTACCTTCCAACTGTATTCCTTTTACCTTCCAACTGTAGTCCTTTTGCCTTCCAAAAGTACTCCCTTTTCATTGCAAAGAAGCCTTAATTGAAGAGTTGCGAGTATTTTGCTATTAAAAAAACGTCAAAAACAGCCACGCAAATCTCTAGAATCATTTTTTTATTTGTAATACTTTTTTACTGTGTGTACGATATTTGCATCAGAAATCCAGTGTTGTTGCCGCTGATTTGCAACAAAATTACAGCGTTGTTGCCACTGATTTGCAACAAAATTACAGCGTTGTTGCCACTGATTTGCAACAAAAACTCAGTGCTGTTGCCACTGATTTCAAACAAAATCGTTATCTTTGCATAATCTAAATATATGTATTATGTTCAAACGTAAGATATTAGAGAAACTTGAGGAATGGAAAAATGCTGATCGGCATAAGCCCTTGATTTTACGAGGTGCGAGGCAGGTTGGCAAAACTACTCTTGTCAATGGGTTTGGCTCGCATTTTGAAAATTATCTCTATTTCAATATGGAGCGGAATGAGAATGTCAAGTTGTTTGAGATGGACATCAACATTGATGATCTTGTTTCAATGCTATTTGCAAGTTTGGGAAAGATAAAGAAAGATGGTAAGACTTTGATTTTTATCGATGAAATTCAAAATTCGCCGAAGACCATAGCCTTGTTAAGATATTTCTACGAACAACGTCCAGACCTTTATGTCGTAGCGGCGGGTAGTTTGCTTGAAAATCTTATAGATGTAAAAGTAAGTTTTCCGGTAGGGCGAGTGCAATCTCTTGCATTACGACCTTGTTCTTTTTATGAATTCTTGGGGGCGATAGACAAAAACGAACTTCTTGCCATATTAAGTCAAAAGCCCGAACTTACAGTAGCGTTTCATGAGCAATTGATGCATCAGTTCAATCAATATGCTATTATTGGAGGTATGCCTGAAGCTATACAGCAATATGCTGAAACCAAGGATGTGGTAGCCATAGAGGATGTTTATGAAACATTGGTGCAAGCTTATAAGGATGATGCAGAGAAGTATGTTGTAGGTAATAAACTTACAGATACTGTCCGCTTTATCCTTTCTTATGGTTGGGCTTTTGCTGGCGAAACTATCACATTGGGCAATTTTGCCAATTCGGGCTATAAGTCGCGTGAGGTGGGTGATGCGTTCAGATTGTTGGAAAAGGCGATGTTGCTTGAACTTGTCTACCCCGTGTCTTCTACGCAAATGCCAGTGATACCCGAAACAAGGCGTATGCCCAAACTGATTTGGTTTGATACAGGACTTGTGAATTATCAGGCTGGAATACGTAGTGAGATAATTGGTTCTACAGATATGGTGGATGCGTGGCGTGGACATATTGCTGAACAAATAACAGCGCAAGAATTGTTGGCTTTGGAGGATAGGGTAGGACAGCATCGTGCGTTTTGGGCTAAGCCAAACAATGGTGCAGAAGTAGACTTTATTATAAGTCATAATTCCAAATTGTATCCTATTGAAGTGAAAAGCGGAGTTAATTCGCATTTACGCTCTTTACAGGTATTTATGGACAATTCAAATGTAGACGTTGCTATCAGAATATGGTCGAAACCTTATTCTGTGGATGAAATAAAGACCGTAAATGGTAAAGCTTTCAAGTTGATAAACTTGCCGTTCTATCTGATTGGACGTATACATGATATACTTAACGCTTTAGTATAAAAACCAATAATAGCCAAAATAAAAAATACAAAAAATGTCAGAAGTTCCCACTCTAATAAACGACCTTGCCCTTATACTCATTGTGGCGGGCGCGGTCACACTCATATTCAAGAAGCTCAAGCAGCCGCTCGTGTTGGGCTACATCATGGCTGGATTCATAGTCAGTCCGCACATGCCCTACACCATGTCGGTCATCGACCGCACCGACATCAAGACGTGGGCGGACATCGGCGTGATGTTCCTTCTGTTCTCTTTGGGTCTTGACTTCTCGTTCAAGAAGATCATCAAGATGGGCATAACGCCCGTCATCACCACCCTCACCATTATCTTTGCGATGATGACGCTGGGCATTGTCGTGGGCCACGGCTTTGGTTGGAACCGTATGGACTGCATCTTTCTTGGTGGTATGCTCGCCATGAGCTCCACCACTATTATATATAAGGCATTCACCGATATGGGACTGCGGCAGCAGAAGTTTGCCGGCCCCGTGATGAGTGTGCTCATACTTGAGGACGTGCTTGCCATTGTGATGATGGTGATGCTGTCGGCATTGGCAAGCGGCTCCAATCCCGACGGAGGCGAGATGATAGGTTCGGTCATGAAGATAGGCTTCTTCCTTGTGCTGTGGTTTGTAGTGGGCATCTTTGCCGTGCCCCTCTTCCTGCGCCTTACGCGCAAGCTCATTAACAACGAGACTCTGCTCATCGTGTCGCTCGGACTGTGCTGCTTGATGGCAGTAGTATCTACGAAGGTGGGTTTCAGTTCGGCTTTCGGTGCATTTGTGATGGGTAGCATACTTGCCGAAACCATTGAGGCAGGCAAGATAGAGAAGCTTGTAGCCCCCGTGAAAGACCTCTTCGGAGCCATATTCTTCGTGTCGGTGGGCATGCTTGTCGATCCTAAAATCATCGTCAGCTACGCCTTGCCTATCGGTGCATTGGTGCTGACCATACTTGTAGGTCAGGCAGTGTTCGGCACATTCGGCTTCCTCATAGGCGGACAGTCGCTCAAGTCGGCAATGCGATGCGGATTTTCGATGGCTCAGATTGGCGAATTCTCGTTTATCATAGCTTCGTTGGGCGTTTCGCTGAAGGTTACGGGCGAATTCCTTTATCCCGTAGTAGTGGCGGTGTCGGTCATCACCACCTTCCTCACACCTTATATGATACGCTTCTCGGTGCCCTGCTATGGAGTGCTCGAGCGCCGATTGCCCAAGACGTGGATACGTGCGCTCAACAACATCACGCTCTCGCATCCGTCTACAGCACCCAAGAGCAACTGGCACAGCCTTATAGCGCAGATGGCACGCATCACGCTTATCTACTCCATACTGTCCATTGCAGCCATAGCCCTGATGTTCACGTTCTTCCTGCCTTTCGTGCGTAATCTTATGCCCGGCATGCACTGGTGGGCAAACGGAATATGCGGTGTGCTCACCATTATGATTATAGCCCCCTTCCTGCGTGCCATTGTGATGAAGAAGAACCACTCTGAGGAGTTTCGTGCGCTGTGGGGCGAGAGTCGCAACAATCGTATGCCGCTGCTTGTCACCATCTTTGTGCGTCTGGTCATAGCCTCGGCTTTCGTGTTCTACATCTGCAACTATCTCACACGATTCACCAATGCCCTTCTGCTCACTATTGCAGTGGCTATAGTACTCGTAATGATTCTGTCCAGACGACTCAAGAAGCAGAGCATTCTGATGGAACGTCTGTTTGTGCAGAACCTTCGTTCGCGCGACATAGAGCAGCAGGTGCTCGGACTCAAGAAGCCGCTGTATGAGGGTCATCTGCTCGACCGCGATATACACATATCCGATATTGATGTGCCCGAAAACTCAACATGGGCAGGACATAGCCTTGCCGACCTGCGCCTGAGCAATCGCTTCGGCGTGCATGTCAGCAGCATACTGCGTGGTCATCAGCGCATCAACATACCCGGTGGCGACGACATCATCTTCCCTGGCGACCGTCTGCAGGTGATTGGCAGCGATGCCCAGCTTGCCTCGTTGCATGCTGCCATCGATGGTGACATAGTGCCCGACGACCCTGACATAGAGAAACGTGAGATGCAACTCTCGCAGATTGTCATCGACCGACACTCGCCTTTCGTGGGCAAGACGCTTCGCGAGACCGGCATACGCGACCTCTACAACTGTATGGTAGTAGGCCGTGAGGAGGGTAAGGAAAATCTCTCTATGGTCAGCTCAACCTATCGCTTACGCCTTGGCGACATAGTATGGATAGTAGGCGAGGAGGCATCGCTTCTGAGCCTGAAACTGGCAAATAGTGGCAGTATGCAGGCTTCGAAAAGCTGAAAAATTCGGTTTGACCTAATAAAAATGGTGGTTTGTTGAATTAATTTGTATGTTGACGTACTTGTTTATAACTTTGCAATCGTAAAAGGAAAGATAATTGGTTAGAGAGTTATAACAAGACATACATCAGATTACGTTTCATACACATTAAGCAATGTTATTTTACAAAGACTACAATTATTAAATTTATTAGGTATGTCTGCAGAGGCAGACAATCGTAAATGAATGAATTTTGTTGTTGATTAATAATTCTTTTCGTGAGAAAAGGTATTATACAACGGGACCTGCGTAAGGCCCCGTTTTTTTGTTGGTGCAATTTGGTGCGACATCAACAAAAATGCGTAACTTTGCAATTCGAAAACAAAAATAACAGAATATAGCAATGAGAATAGGAATAATAGTGGCTATGGACAAGGAGTTTGCACAGTTGCAGACTCTCGCTACAGACATGACGAAGGAGACACACGGTGGCCGCACGTTTGTAAAGGGGCGTATCGGTGCCAACGAGGTTATCATGCAGCAGTGCGGCATCGGCAAGGTAAACTCTGCCATTGGCGCTGTGGAGATGATAAGCCGTTACAGCCCCGACCTCGTCATTTCGACTGGTGTGGCTGGTGGAGCCGATACTTCGCTCAATGTCACCGATGTAGTGGTGAGCACGGAGTGCTGCTATCACGACGTTTATTGTGGCGACGAGTGCCAGATGGGGCAGGTTATGGGGCAGCCGGCACGCTTCGCTTGTCCGGCGGAACTGGTCGAGAAGGCCACATCGCTCAATTGCGACACACACGTGCGCAGCGGACTCATCGTCAGCGGCGACTGGTTTGTCAATTCGCGCGAGAAGATGCAGTCGATACTCAATAACTTTCCCGATGCTGAGGCTGTCGACATGGAGAGCTGCTCTATTGCCCAGACGTGCAATATATACAGCACGCCATTCATCAGCTTCCGTATCATCAGCGACATTCCGCTCAAAGACCATAAGGCACAGATGTATTTCGACTTCTGGGAGCGTATGGCTGAAGGCTCGTTCGAGGTGACAAAGGCGTTCCTTGAAAGCATTTAAAAGTAAAAGGGTAAAAAAATAGAAAAGTAAAAGAGTAAAAAGGCTAAATCATATATAAATAATATGGAGAAGATACCAAGCTTTACAATCGATCACAACCGTCTGTTGCGCGGTATATACGTTTCGCGCAAGGACAATGTAGGTGGCGACGTTGTCACCACATTCGACATTCGCATGAAGGAGCCCAACCGTGAGCCGGCGTTGCATCCGGGTGCCTTGCATACCATCGAGCATCTGGCTGCTACCTATCTGCGCAACGATGCCGAGTGGAAAGACCGCATTGTGTATTGGGGACCAATGGGATGTCTTACGGGCAACTATCTGCTCATGCGTGGCGACTTGCAGCCCGAAGACATAGTAGAACTCATGCAGCGTACATTCCAATTCGTTGCCGACTTTGAAGGCGACATTCCGGGGGCAGCACCACAAGACTGTGGCAACTGGCTGCTGCACGACCTGCCTATGGCACGTTGGGAGTCGCGCAAGTATTGCGACGAAGTGCTCGACTGCATCAAACCCGAGAATATGCACTATCCGGTGCGCTAACAATCCGATACGTATCCCGTAATCGCAATAAAAAAAGGGGATGCACCAAGGCTTCAACGTCTTGATGCATCCCCTATTTCTGTGTTTTTCAAACAATCAATATTAACCTATAACCTAACTAAAACCTACTATGTGTAACCTAATAATCAATTCATTCTTAAAATGTTCTTACATTATGTATAATGCAATATGTGTACCAACAAAAAAATGCTGACATCCTGTCGTTGTTAATGACAGAATGTCAGCACTATTTGTTGTAGGCTATTGTGTCCTCACCGTAGCCTGCGCAATTACACCAATGTGAGTGTGTACAGATATATTACTGCAGCCGGGATTGCCATAAGCGAAGAGTCGAAGCGGTCGAGCATGCCTCCGTGTCCTGGCAGAATGTTGCCAGAGTCCTTGATGCCGATGGTGCGCTTGAACAGCGACTCTACGAGGTCGCCCCATGTTCCGAAGAACACTACGACAACGCCCATACCAATCCACTGAACTATATTGAGCGACACTTCGGCATTGCCTGTGTGCATGTCAGAGTTCTCGTACATACCGATCAGAGTAGCTACTACTATCACTAGAATGCCGCCGCCTATACTTCCTTCCCAGCTCTTGCCCGGCGACACACGCGGAAACAGCTTGTGTTTGCCAAAGAGCGAACCGCTCAGGTAGGCACCCGTGTCGTTAGTCCAAAGGAATATGAACACGCTCAGCGGTAGCAGCGATGAGTATACCACTCCGTCGGCTGTGCCTCTGAATGCCAGTACGTTGAGCATCGAGAGTGGTAGAGCGATGTACATCTGCGATAACATTGTGTATGCCCAGTTGTTAATCGGGTTGGGCGCTTTGGTGTAAAGCTCCGATATGAACATATACACCACTGTCAGCAGATAGGGAATGAACACAGCCGAAGGCACTATGCCTGAGCAGAAACCTGCAATGCCGAAGAACAGATAAACGCCTGCCACGGTGGCGAGGAAGCGGTTTACCGTCACGTTCTCTATATTGTTCACTATGCCCGTATACTCCCACACGGTCAGTCCGGTGACAAGTGCAAACAACAGTATCATTGCCTCGGGGCGCAGAAAGCATGTCACTACAGCTGCCACGAATATCACGCCGGTAATCGAGCGTACGATGAGGTTTTTCATTTTATCACTCATAGTCTGAAAGATGTTTTATGTTATTTACTCTTCTTTGTGCTTGGCTGCCTCATGTTCCTCCTGTGCCTTGCGTACTTCTTCGGGCATGTCCTCAAGCTTGGGCAGATTGTCCTCGATTATCTCTTCCGAGCGGCTCACCCATGGACGCTTGCCGAATATGCGCTCCACGTCTTCGGCGAAAATCACCTCGCGTGTCATAAGCAGTTCAGCCAGCTGGTTGTGTCCCTCGCTGTGCTCCTTGAGTATCTGCTTGGCGCGTGCATACTCGTCGTTGATCATCTTGAGCACCTCGTCGTCCATAATCTTTGCCGTTGTCTCCGAGTAGGGACGCTGGAACTGATACTCCTGCTGGTTGTAATAGCAGATGTTGGGCAGTCGGTCGCTCATGCCGGCATAGGCTATCATGCCGTAAGCCGACTTTGTGGCGCGCTCAAGGTCGTTCATGGCTCCGGTAGATATGTGTCCGGTGAAGAGTTCTTCGGCTGCACGTCCGCCCAGCAAT
Source organism: uncultured Prevotella sp. (assembly GCA_900550035.1). GTDB lineage: Bacteria > Bacteroidota > Bacteroidia > Bacteroidales > Bacteroidaceae > Prevotella. The sequence goes on from URQS01000051.1 coordinate 13,051, forward strand.
GAGCACATCTCGTCGAGCATCTGCTCCTTGGTTGTAATCTGACGCTCCTCAGGCAGATACCATGCAGCACCCAGTGCACGTCCGCGTGGCACGATGCTTACCTTTACGAGCGGATTGGCATGCTCGCAGAACCATGACACTGTGGCGTGACCTGCTTCATGAAGTGCGATGGTGCGCTTCTCGTCGTTGGTCATCACCTTGGTCTTCTTCTCCAGTCCGCCTATGATACGGTCTACAGCGTCGAGGAAGTCCTGCTTGCCCACGCTCTTCTTGTTATGACGTGCAGCGATTAGAGCTGCCTCGTTGCAGACGTTGGCAATGTCGGCACCCGAGAATCCCGGTGTCTGGCGTGATATGAAGTCGATGTCGACAGTATGGTCAATCTTCACCTTGCGCAGGTGAACGTTGAATATCTCCTTACGCTCGGTAAGGTCGGGCAGGTCGACGCTAATCTGACGGTCGAAACGTCCGGCGCGCAGCAATGCCTTGTCGAGCATGTCGACACGGTTGGTAGCTGCAAGTATGATGACACCGCTATTGGTGCCGAATCCGTCCATCTCTGTAAGCAAGGCGTTGAGCGTGTTCTCGCGCTCGTCGTTGCCTCCCATTGACGGGTTCTTGCTACGTGCACGACCCACAGCGTCAATTTCGTCGATGAAGATGATGCACGGCGCCTTCTCCTTGGCCTGACGGAACAGGTCGCGAACACGACTTGCACCTACACCTACGAACATCTCGACGAAGTCCGAACCGCTCATTGAGAAGAATGGTACGCCAGCCTCGCCAGCCACAGCTTTTGCGAGCAGGGTCTTACCCGTTCCAGGAGGGCCTACGAGCAATGCGCCCTTAGGTATCTTACCGCCAAGGTCGGTGTATTTCTGAGGTTCCTTCAGGAAGTCGACTATCTCCTGCACCTCCTGCTTGGCACCTGCCTGACCAGCCACATCCTTGAATGTAATGCCCAGGTCGTTGCCCTTCTCGTACATCTGTGCTTTCGATTTGCCAACGTTGAAGATGCCGCCTCCGACACCTCCGCCACCGCCACTCATGCGGCGCATGATAAACATCCAAAGCAGTACAAAGAATACTATCGGACCGAATGTGTAGAACAGCGACATCAGTCCTGAGTTGCTGTCTTTCTCATAGCTGTAGTCGGCTATCTTGCCGGTCTGCTGAGCTGCCGTCAGATAGGTGTCGAGAGCATCGGCAGAACCGTATGTTACGCTCACGAAGGGGTCGCGTCCCACCTGCTGGCCCGACTGTCCGAACACGTCGCGTATCTTATCGGGCTTCACGTACATACGCAGTGTACCCTTGTCCTTGTTTATAACGAGCTCTTGGCATAGCCCTTCTGCACATAAATCTTGAATTTGGTGTATGTAGCTTCCTGGCTTGCCGATGGCCCGCCCATGATGGCAGAGCCTCCGTCGGAGAATAACGCCACCAGCAGAACCACGAGTATAATCGTGTATATCCAGTTCATGTTGAACCGTGGCATCTTCGGCTGGTTGTCGCCCAGAGGTTTGTTATTGTTGTCCATAATTGTTTAACTCTTAATCGAGGTTTGGCACGTTGGTGATGGCAGCATCCTGCCAGAGGTTTTCGAGATTATAGAAGTCGCGTGCTTCAGGAATGAATATGTGTACGAGTACGTCGCCGTAGTCCATAGCCACCCAGTAAGCCTGAGGCAGACCCTGTACATGTATTGGTTTGTCGCCAGCCTCAATGCGCGCAGTCTCCTCTACCGAGTCGGCAATGGCTTCTACCTGCGACGGAGAATTGCCCTGACAGATTACGAAGTAGTTGGCAATCGAGCCGTCCAATTCGCGCAAGTCGGCTATTGTTATGTCCTGTCCCTTTTTCTCTTGAATACCTTTAACAATGGCTTCTACAAGTTTGTTCTTAGTTTCCATTCAGATTTCTTTATTGTTTTCTTTATTATATATAATAATGTGTGTATATAGCTTATGCTTCTGTTTTTTAGCTATGCAAAGGTACAGTGAATAATCTGAAAAACGGCTGAAAACCCTTAAAAACGCATTTTTATTAGATTTTATTAAAAAAAAACGCGAAAAATGTTTGTGTTTCAAATTTTATTTGTACCTTTGCACTCGCAATAAGGGAACGAGTTGCGCTGATAATGGGATATGGTGTAATGGTAACACTACAGATTCTGGTCCTGTCATTCTTGGTTCGAGTCCGAGTATCCCAACAACACAAACTTCCTCTTTGAAGAAGAGATGCTAAACAGCGTTTGTTTCTTATGCGATTTTAAAAATTGGGATATGGTGTAATGGTAACACTACAGATTCTGGTCCTGTCATTCTTGGTTCGAGTCCGAGTATCCCAACAAACGAAAAGGTGCAACAAATGATTGTTGCACCTTTTTGCGTTATTAGGCATTTTATATTAATTGATTATGTATACGCCGGCTCACCCGATATATCGGATCAAATAATATTGTTGTGTTATTAACAATCTGCATTTCTTATACAAACAACTGTTTTGCCATATAAAGATAGAACTTCGGATCATTCACTCCTCTGAATTCAGCCTTGAATGTTTTTAACTTACAGTTGAATGATTCGGCACTGGCGTTAGTTCTTTTTTGTCATTGAAGAAATAGCAAAACATCATAACAACAAAAAAGCAGTTAAGATTTCTCTTAACTGCTTTTTTGTTGTGGTGCCACCAGGAATCGAACCGGGGACACAAGGATTTTCAGTCCTTTGCTCTACCAACTGAGCTATGGCACCAACTGTGTTTTATTTAGCGAGTGCAAAGGTACAAATAATTTTTGAATTGACAAAACGAAATTTGATTTTTTTTTGCTTTTAAAAGCAAAAAAAATAGTTGAGAATTGAGAATTGAGAGTGGAGAATTGAGAGTGGAGAATTGAGAGTTGTGATTACCTTTGTTATTCATCACTATCAATATGTTAGCATGCAATACATATCATAACTCTCAACTCTCAATTCTCAACTTTTAACAAACTCTCAACTTTCAACAAACTTTCAATTCTCAGCTCGTTATTCCTTGCTCAGCGGATTCCATCCCTGCGCTTTCAGTTCAAACTCCTGATTGTCGCGTGTCACGAGCATTTGTCCGAGTTCTGGGCGTGTGATATGTCCAATCATCTTCACGCCATCCATCTGCTGAATCTTTTCGTGGTCACCGATAGGTACGGTGAAGAGCAGTTCGTAGTCTTCGCCGCCGTTCAGGGCACAAGTAGTGACATTCATGTTCATTTCTTCAGCCATGACAGCAGTCTGGTAGTCGATAGGAATGTTCTTCTCGTAGATGCGGCAACCGCAGTTCGACTGTTTGCAGATGTGCATCAGTTCGCTCGACAGTCCGTCGCTGATGTCCATCATGGCAGTAGGGTGGATGTTGAGTTCGCGGAAGCGTGCAATGATGTCGCCACGAGCTTCAGTCTGCAACTGGCGTTGCAGCAGATACTCTTTGCCTGCAAAGTCGGGCTGGAAGTCGCGCAACTCTTCCAGGGCACGCTTGTCGTTCTTCTTGCGAGCCTCGTCCACCTGCTGATAGTAGACGCTCTTTTCGCGTTCGAGCAGCTGCAGACCCATATAGGCAGCGCCGAGGTCGCCCGTCACGCAGATAAGGTCGGTGTCCTTAGCCCCGTTGCGATATACAATGTCCTCCTTGCGAGCCTCGCCTATACAAGTGATGCTTATAGCCAGACCTGTGTATGACGATGTGGTGTCGCCACCTACAATGTCAACACCCCATTTCTCGCAGGCCATACACAGTCCGCTGTAGAACTGTTCCATGTCCTCCACCTTGAATCGCTTGCTCAGTGCCAAGCTTACGGTGAGCTGGTGTGGAGTGCCGTTCATGGCGAATATATCGCTTATGTTTACCATAGCCGACTTATATCCGAGGTGCTGCATGTCGATGTAGGTAAGGTCGAAGTGTACACCCTCCATAAGCATATCGGTAGTTACGAGCACCTCAGAGTCGGGATAGTGCAGTACGGCGCAGTCGTCGCCCACGCCTTTGATAGTAGATTCGTTCTTTGTCTTTATGTTATCGGTGAGATGATGGATCAGTCCGAACTCACCGAGTTTTGAAATATCTGTCATATATATTATATAATGTGTGATTTATGCTCTGCGTATCATCTCGCGCATTATTTCGGTCATGAGCGGTTGGGCGGCATTGGCAGCTACCTGCACTTCCTCGTGCGACACCTCAACAGGTGTGTCTTCCAGTCCGAGGTCGGTTATTACGGATATGCCGAATGTGCGTATGCCGCAATGATGAGCCACTATGACCTCAGGCACAGTGCTCATACCCACAGCGTCGCCACCCATGCGGTGATACATACGATATTCGGCAGGAGTCTCGAATGTTGGACCCTGCACGCCAACGTATACGCCATGTACTACACGGATGCCCTTCTCGCGGGCTATGTTGTCAGCCTCGTTGATGAGAGCGTGGTCGTATGTCTCGTGCATATCAGGGAAGCGCGGGCCCGTTGGGAAGTTCTTTCCGCGCAGCGGATGTTCGGGGAAGAGGTTGATATGGTCGGTTATGATCATCAGGTCGCCAATCTTGAATTCGGGGTTCATACCTCCAGACGCATTGCTTACAAAGAGGGTCTTGATGCCAAGTTCGTACATTACGCGTATGGGGAAAGTCACCTCCTTCATCGAGTAGCCCTCGTAGTAGTGGAAGCGTCCCTCCATAGCCATGATGTCCTTGCCGCCAAGTTTGCCGAAAATAAGTTTTCCGGCGTGTCCTTCAACTGTCGACACGGGGAAGTTAGGTATGTCCTTATATGAAAATTCGTAGCTGTCGGTTATTTCCGTGGCGAGTTGTCCGAGCCCCGTACCGAGGATGATGGCTGTTTCAGGACTTGTGGTCATCCTTTCTTTTAGCCAAGATGCTGTTTCTTGAATTTTTTCGTACATAGCTTATGATTTTATTGTTAAACTCATCTTCGCCGTCCTGCATGAATTTTATTCTGATGGGTAGGGCGTAGATGTTCTTCTTCACGTCGTCGGGGATGTCGCCCGTATGCGTCAGTCGCGTTGCGTCCTTCTCTGTAGTTATAATCATTTTGGGCGAAGGCATTGAGGCGAATGTCTGGCATACGCGCTCTATGTCGGCGTCGGTAAACTGATGGTGGTCGCCGAATGTCACGGGTGTGATGTTCTTTGACACGGGTTGCAGGTCGACAATCATCTGCTGTGGCGACGCTATGCCTGTGAGCAGAAGTATGTTTACGTTCTTAGGCAACGAACTTATTGGCATGCGTTCGCCTCCGAATACGGGTTTCAGCGTCTCGTATTGCAGCGTTGTGAAGTATAGTTCCTGATATGGATACAGGTTCATGGCACGTTTCAGTACACGATACTCCATCGGCTTCAGGTCTTTCGGACATTTCGTCACTATTACTATGTCGGCTCTCGACTTGCCCTCCTGCGGTTCGCGCATGCGTCCGGCAGGCAACAGCTTGTCGTAGATGATGAGTCGGTGATAGTCGACGAGCAGTATGTTGATGCCGGGCTTGACATAACGGTGCTGATAGGCGTCGTCGAGCAGTATCACGTCGATGTCCTTGGTCTCGTCGTCGTGTGTAAGATGATAGATGCCATTGCGGCGGTTGCGGTCTACAGCCACATATATGTCGTCAAACTTACGTCGCATCTGAAAGGGTTCGTCGCCTATCTCGGGCATAGTAGTATCCTTATGGGCAAGCACATAACCGTGGCTCTTGCGCTTGTATCCGCGCGAGAGCACTCCGATCTTCAACTTGTCGTGCAACAGGTTTATGAGATATTCCACGTGAGGGGTCTTGCCCGAACCGCCCACAGTGATGTTGCCCACCGATATGATGGGTATGTCGTAGCTTTGGCTTTTGAGCAAGCCGATGTCGAACATCCAGTTGCGAATACGCACACCGATGCCGTACAGCCAGCTCAAAGGCATAAGCCACTCGTTTATTTTAATGAAATCTCCTTCTGTTCTCATTATGTTGTTTGCTATCTAATGTTCAATACGTATGGCATACGTGCCTGCAGCGCCTGTCGGTTGTTGAGATTGCGCATCAGGCAGAACGGCTCATACATGTCGCCCAGTGTCAGACGTAGCTGTTCGTCGAGGTAGTTGCCACCGCTGACAGAGCCCATCAACTGGTCGGTCCATGACAACGGAGCCGGATAGTCGGTTGTGTAGTAGCTCTTTACCTTGGCAAGTTGTGCTGCCTTATGCACGGCATCGTCAAGACTTCCAAGCTGGTCTACCAGCTTTATCTTCAACGCATCGTTGCCAAGCCATACACGTCCTTGTGCTATCTTTTCTACAGCTTCTGTCGGCAAGTGTCGTCCGTCGGCTACACGCTTGCGGAAGAGTTGGTAGCCACGGTTTACATAAGCCTGCAGAATTGCTGTCTCTTCGGCGCTGAACGGACGAGCCATTACGTTGCCGAAGGTAGTGTGGCGGTTGGTCTTCACCTCGTCAAACTTCACTCCGAGCTTCTGTGTCACCAGTCCGCTCATGTCTGGAATGGCAGCGAATATGCCGATGCTGCCTGTCAGAGTGTTGGGCTGTGCCACAATCCACGATGCCGGAGCCGACATATAGTAGGCACCCGATGCGGCATAATCGCCCATTGATATCACTACAGGCTTCTTCTGCTTCAGCATGCTCACCTGGTGCCATATCTGTTCGGATGCGTATGCGTCGCCGCCACCCGAATTGATGCGTATTACTACAGCCTTGACGTCATCGTCGTTCATCAGTGCTTCGAGGTCTTTGCACACCTTAGATGCTACTATGTTATGTCCGCCACCGGTCAGTGCCGATGCGGCGTCGCTCTGTACGATGCTGCCGTAGGCATAGTATACGGCAATCTCGTCGTCGGCAGTATTTGTGTCCTTTGTGTTGAGCATGTCGCTCACGCTGATTTGCGGCACCGTGTCGTCGTCTTCAAGTTTAAGCAGCTTCTTCACAACGTCCTTCACCTTGTCGGTGTACATCACGCCGTCCACCATCTTGCGTTTTACGAGCAGGTTGGTAGGTTGGAACTCTGTCAGCTCGTCGGCATACGAGTTGAGCGAGTCGACGCTTATGCCTCGGCTCTTGCTTACTGCCTGGCACACGTTGTTCCACATTCCTCCTACAAAGGTCTGGGTCTGCAGGCGGTTGGCATCGCTCATGTGCTCCTCGGTATATGTCTCTGTGGCGCTCTTGAAAGTTCCCACCTTCACAACCTGGAACTTTACGCCGAACTTGGCGAGCAGGTCCTTGTAGAATATTGGTTGAGTGCCTATGCCGTGCCATTCGAGCATACCCTGCGGGTTGATGTACACCTTGTTGGCAGCCGACGACACGTAATAGGCGCCCTGCGAGTATGAGTCGGCGTAGGCTACAATCCACTTGCCGCTCTTGCGGAACTGTTCCAGTGCGCCACGTATCTCCTGCAGTGTGGCATAGCTTGCGCTTAGCACGCCAGCCTCTATGTATATTCCCTTCACGTTGGGGTTGTCCTTGGCTTTGCCTATTGCGGCAAGTATGTCATTGAGGCCCGTAGTCGATGCGTAGGAGCCTGTCAGTTTGCCAATGATGTCATCCTGTCCTTGCTCCTCGATAGTTCCCGATAGGTCTAATACGAGTACAGAGCCGTCTTTCACGGTTTGTGTAGCCTGGCCCGAGGCCACCATTCCTACAATGCTCATCACGCCGAATATTCCGGCTATGATTAAAAATACAACTATGCCTACGATAGTTGCGAGTACGCTTTTCATGAAACCCTTCATACTGATGAATGTGTTTTATTGGTTTATAATAATGCAAAGATAATACTTTTTGCCGACACTTGTCCAACAATCTTATTAATATTTGAATGCGTACATTTTATAATATCATAAAAAAAGCGTACCTTTGCACGCGTTTTGCAGGTAAACTACAACTAATTCACAGATTTTATCAAAGTACAAAAAGAGAAAGTATGTCTCAGATTCAAGAACTTGACAAAGAAAAATTGTTACGTCGCAAGCTCGACTTGCTTTTGAAGACCGGTCAGATGCTTGTCGAAAGCGCTGCTGACACCAACCGTATCATCCGCAACATGAACCGTGTGGCCGCTTTTCTCGGATTGCCCGAGGAGCATCTCCATGTGTATGTGCAGTTCAACATGCTCATGGTGAACCTCAGCGACGGCGAACACTCGTTCACCAAATTCCAGCGCTGCACCAAGCACGGTATCAACATGACCACCATTTCGCTCATCTCTAAGCTCTCATGGAAGGCCATCACCGAAGACTATACCATCGAGCAGTATGCCGAGGAACTGGAGAAGATATGCCAGCGCCCGCGCAACTACACTCCGCTTCAGGTGGCTATCGGAACCGGATTTGCCTGCGGCGGATTCTGTATTCAGTTCGGTTGCGACTGGATTGCTTTCTTCTATGCATCGTTGGCAGCTGCCGTTGGTATGTATCTGCGTGGTTGGTTGCTTCGCAAGGGATTCAACAACTATATGGGCATTGCCGTTGCTGCTTTCGTCAGCACGCTCATCGCTTTCCTTACAATGTGGCTTCCGTCGTCGTGGACCGCTACTCCGCTGCATCCGCTGTTGGCTTGTGCGCTCTTCATAGTGCCCGGTGTGCCTCTCATCAACTTTGTCGATGACATGCTCGACAATTATATACAGGTGGGACTCACGCGTGCTATCAATACGTTCCTTATGATTGTGGCGATGTCGTTTGGTATTGCTTTCTTCCTGAAGCTGTCCAATTTCGACTTGACGCAGTTCTATACCATCCCGATGATTCCCCACAACAATTATATAAGCTACGCTGCCGCCGCCGCCATTTCGGCTATGGGCTTCTCTATGATTTTCAATATTCAGCGTCGTCTGTTGTGGGTAGTAGCTATCGGTGGTATCATTGCAGTATGTACACGCAACTTTGTCAATCTGGGTCCGTCTAACAACAATATCGGTCTTGATATGGGACTGGCAATCGGCTCACTTGCCGGCAGTGCGCTCATTTCGCTCATCTGCGTCAAGGCAGTACACTGGTTCCACGTGCCCCATCACGTATTGTCAATCCCGAGCGTTATTCCTATGGTGCCGGGTGTGCTCATGTATCGTGCTCTTGTGGCTTTGATTGAGATGCAGGGTGTTGTAGGCGAGTTGACCAATGCAGTGAAGTTCGGCATGGGTTCAGCTATTACCATCATGTGTATAGCCATTGGTGTTGCTATTCCTAACGTATTCGCCCGTCAGTGGATTGCACCTACACGTCGCAAGCGTCTGCAGAAAGCCATTGCCGACCGCAAGGCTCGTGGCAAGTTCGTTGATTTGTCAGAGTTTGATGCCGATTAATATTGGTTGCATTACAAATTGAATATAAAAATAAAAAGCCTATTGCTGTAATGGCAATAGGCTTTTTATTTGCGTCTACGTTTTCCGAATAGGAAAGCGCCTTCTTGATATTTGCGGTAGAGTTTCCATCCGAGCATAGCTCCGTCGAGCACGCCCGTGCCCATACTGAGCATTTTCATTATCTTCTGGGCTTTGTTCTGTGGGGCTGGCTCTTCTCGGTGAAACAGGTCATTCCATTTTGTCGATATTACGTCACGGTCCTGTCTTATCTGCTCGCGCAATTCTTCCTTATATGACCTTATGTCGTCGAGCGAACTGAATTTGCGTTCGCTTTGTACTGTATTGTCTTGTTTCATACGGCTTCTTTGTTGTTTGGATGTTTCACTTATTTGTGTGTCGTGCTGCAATTATGTTAGTGTATGCCTCAGCTTAGGTATGGACTATTCCTGCATAAGCATGCTGGCGAGGAACCGCACAAGCGGACGCTCTATCCATTTCTTTCTGAACACTACAAACAGCAGGAGCACTACGAAGTAAACACCGGCTATGCACGCAAATGCGGCAGCTGTGCCCATGAGCGGTTCAAGGGCATATACGGCAGCAAACGACAGGTATATCAGGCCGATGAAGAGCAGCAACGAGAGCAGCGCCACCATTATAAGGGCTGTAAACAGGCGCACAATCTTGTCAATTACATCGAGCTTCATATACTTAGACTGAAGCCCGATGTAATGCCTCACAACCTCAATGAGTTGCGCTATTGTCTCTATGTTTTTGTCGGTTGAGAACATTTCGACTGTATGCTGGTTGGAGATATTTGATTATTCGTTGTCGGCGTCAGTTGCTTCCTTGATGTCGTCAACAAGATCTTCAACCTCTTTGCGGCTTACGCGGATGTTGTGCTTCTTGCAGAAATCGTCTACTGCGTCACCAATCTTTGTACGTGTCTCGCTGCCTTTTTCCGGTGCCAAGAGTATTCCTAATGCTGTTCCGGCGATAGCGCCGCCGAGAAATGCGCCAATGTAACCTAATGCTTTCATGTCGTTAAAGTTTTAAAGTTTATAATGTTGTCTTTATCAAAAGCAAATATAATAAATCTTTTCCGATAGTTGGGCTTTTGTTTGCGTTTTTTTTGTTAAAATTACGCTAAAAACTGCCGAATAGCTTAAAATGAGCTATTTATGAGTCTTTCACCTCAATAGAGGTAATGATTTGGCAACAGTCCTAAATTCTGCTATCTGCATACGTTTGCTGCCTAACAACTCTTTTCGGCTGCAAAAATACAAAAAAATAATGAATCTAAGATTTTTAATTCCCAAAAAAACATCAAACCGAAAGACATGTTACAAAAAGTACCAGTTTTCTTACAAAATAGCAGCATAATGTTTAATCAAATTTAATTTTACCGTCAATAAGTTTAATTCAGTTTAAAATAACCATCAAAAAGTTCTATCAATCATTTTTTTTTTGTACTTTTGCAATCGGAAAGTGCATATAAAAAGTGTTTGAGAGAAGAATGAGGAAAGTTTACTGGTTATCAGTTACTT
>URQS01000052.1 GCA_900550035.1 uncultured Prevotella sp.
CTCACCCCCAGCCCCTCCCTGCGGGGGAGGGGCTGGGGGTGGGGCTTTTTGTTATTAATTTATTTATTTCTCAAAGCTGCCAGCGACTCCTTCAGCGCAGCAATCTTCTCTTCAGAGTCGCTCTGCTTCTTGCGCTCCATGGCTACGACAGCCTCGGGAGCGTGAGCCACGAACTTCTCGTTAGAGAGCTTCTTCTTGACACCAGCGAGGAATCCCTCAAGGTGCTTGAGCTGAGCCTCCTGCTTGGCAATCTCTGCATCAACATCAATCATATCGCCAAGAGGAACTGCAAACTCGTCGGTGCCTACCATGAATGCCGAAGCAGTAGCGTCCTTCTCAGCCACAACATTGATAGCCGAGAGGTTAGCCATCTTGGTGATAACCGAAGAGTAAGCCTCGAAGTTGTTCTGGCCAACTACCTGCAGTACGAGAGCGTCCTTGTTGGGGATGTTCTTCTGGTTGCGTACTGTACGCACGCCACCCACAATCTGCTTAACGCTTTCTATAGCATTAGCGATGTTGTTGTCATCCTCGGTAGGAGCGTCGAGCTTCAGTTCGGCACGCATGATCGACTCGCCGTTGTTGCGGTCGTAGATGTGCTGCCACAGTTCCTCGGTGATGAACGGCATGAACGGATGCAGCATCTTAAGCAGAGTCTCGAAGAAGGCGAGAGTCTGATTGTATGATGTAGCGTCGATAGGTGAGCCATAAGCCGGCTTAACCATCTCAAGATACCAGCTTGAGAACTCGTCCCAGAACAACTTGTATACAGCCATCAGCGCCTCAGAGATACGATACTTAGAGAAGAGGTCGTTCACTTCGGCGTTGGTCTGCTTCAGCTTAGCCTCAAACCACTTGGCTGCAATAGCGTTAGCCTCAGGCTGCTCACCCTCAGCCACCTGCCAGCCCTTAACGAGTCGGAAGGCATTCCAAATCTTATTGTTGAAGTTACGTCCCTGCTCGCAAAGGCTCTCGTCGAAGAGAATGTCGTTGCCTGCAGGAGCCGAAAGCATCATACCCATACGTACACCGTCGGCACCATACTTCTCGATAAGACCAATCGGGTCGGGCGAGTTGCCGAGACTCTTCGACATCTTGCGGCCCAACTTGTCGCGTACGATACCAGTGAAGTAAACGTTGCGGAAGGGCACGTCCTTCATGTACTCCTCGCCAGCCATAATCATACGGGCCACCCAGAAGAAGATGATGTCCGGACCTGTTACGAGGTCAGAAGTGGGATAATAGTACTTGATCTCTTCGTTGCCAGGATTGTTGATGCCGTCGAACAGCGAGATAGGCCAGAGCCATGATGAGAACCATGTGTCGAGAGCGTCCTCGTCGTGAACAAGCTGGTCGGCTGTGATGTTCTCATAGCCATCTATCTTGCGGGCCTCTTCAAGAGCTTCCTCCTTAGTGAGTGCTACAACATACTTCTCCTCTTCGCCTTCGGCAGTAGGGAGGAAGTAAGCAGGGATGCGATGACCCCACCAAAGCTGACGTGAGATACACCAGTCCTGGATGTTCTCCAGCCAGTTGCGGTATGTTGTTACATATTTTGTAGGGTGGAACTTGATTTTGCCCTCGAGTACTGGAGGCAGAGCGATGTCGGCAAAGTGCTTCATCGAGAGGAACCACTGCTTGCAGAGACGTGGTTCAACGGCAGTGTCTTGGTTACGCTCCGAATATCCCACCTTGTTGTCGTAGTCCTCAATCTTCTCCATAAGGCCGGCAGCCTTCAAGTCTTCTACAATCTGCTTGCGCACGTCCATGCGGTCCATACCTACATACATGCCGGCAGCCTCAGATATAGTGCCGTCTGGGTTGAAGATATCGATAGTCTCAAGATTGTGAGTCTTGCCGAGAGCGTAGTCGTTGACGTCGTGTGCAGGAGTAACCTTCAAGCAACCGGTACCGAACTCGATGTCAACATAGCGGTCCTCGATAACAGGGATAACACGGTTTACGAGCGGAACGATAACCTTATGTCCGCGCAGCCACTGGTTCTTCGGATCCTTCGGGTTGACACACATGGCAGTATCGCCCATGATAGTCTCCGGACGTGTGGTGGCAACAACGGCATAGTAGCGGCCGTCGGCATCCTGATGCAGAACCTCACCCTCACAGCCTGTAGGCACAACAGGGTTTGTATCGGCGTCAGCCACATAGTAGCGCAGATTGAACAGATGGCTCTTCTCGTCGCGATAGATAACTTCCTCGGTAGAAAGCACGGTCTGAGCCTTAGGGTCCCAGTTCACCATGCGCAGTCCGCGGTAGATGAGTCCCTTCTTATAGAGGTCGACAAAAACCTTGAGTACGCTCTCCGAGCGCTTCTCGTCCATAGTGAATGCTGTGCGATCCCAGTCGCAGCTTGCTCCAAGACGGCGCAGCTGCTTGAGGATGATGCCACCGTGCTCGTTGGTCCAGTCCCAAGCATGCTCAAGGAACTGCTCGCGAGTAAGGTCGCGCTTCTTGATGCCCTGCTCGGCGAGGCGGTTTACAACCTTAGCCTCAGTAGCGATAGAAGCGTGGTCGGTGCCAGGTACCCAACAAGCGTTCTTGCCTTCCATACGTGCACGACGCACGAGGATGTCCTGTATAGTATTGTTGAGCATGTGGCCCATGTGCAGCACGCCAGTCACGTTAGGCGGCGGTATAACGATAGTGTAGGGCTTACGTCCGTCGGGCTTGCTGCTGAAGAGCTTGTTGTCAAGCCAGTACTGATACCATTTCGACTCCACTGCTTGTGGGTCGTACTTAGATGCTAATTCCATATAGTGTTATATATTATGTTTCTTTTGAACTGCAAAATTAGTAAAAAAGCGTGGGATAACGGCAATTGGCTCAAAATAAAAGTCGTATAGCTACTGCTTAACCAATGATTTTTATCTGAACAACATCGTTATCAGTGGTATTGTGAGTATGGATGCCACGGTTGTTATGAATGTAATCTCGGTCATAAGCGACGGATTGCGTCCATACTTCATGGAGAACATCGTGCCGAATGAGGCTACAGGCATAGCGATGACGACAGTGTTGATGTTGTTGATAATGTCGCTCACACCACATATTTTAAACAGGAAATAAACCGATATGGGGACAACGGCAAGCCGCAAGAACGAAGCCACGTAAACCTTCGGACTGCCTATAATGTCCTTCAGTGGCAGACGTGCCATCGATGAGCCTATTATCATCAGTGCTGCCGGAACGGTGATGTTGCCCACCATCGTCACAGGACGAGCTATTATGTCGGGCGTGTGAATGCCGAAAGCCACAATAAGCGCTGCAATGAAGGCGGCTATCATAGCCGGCGAGAACAAAACTTTTGGGTTAAGACTCTTGATGCTGTATTCGCCCTTTACGAGCATAACTCCTGCCGTGAATATAAAGAAGGTGTTGGGCATATTCAGCAGGGCTGCATAAAATATGGATTTCGGACCGAAGATGGATGAAACTATCGGGTAGCCTATGAATCCTACATTGGCAAACATCAGTGCAAATCCTATCATGCCTTGTTCGTCACGGTTTTTGCTTACAAGGCGTGGCACCCAGAATCCATACACAAGCAGCAAGATATAAGTCAGGAAACCTACGCCTAACAGAGGCAGAATCAATGTACGGTCGGGCAGTTCATTGCCCATTACCGACGACAGAATCAATGCCGGACAGGTGAGGTCGATAACTATTGACGATAACTTCTGGTCGAATCGGTCGCCCATGTAGCCAAGCTTGCACAATGCATAGCCAAGCACAACAATGATGAAAAGTATCACCATTACTTCGATGTTTTCCATATACCTATTGTTTTATTGTCGTGTGTCCTAATGGACTTCCCTATATTCTTTGTCATAGTCTTGTCTCCAAATATGTAGTCAATATATTTTTCACCCTTAGTTTCTGTGCGTATTCATGGAGTAGAGATATATTACGGTTCTCCTTTTTGAGATAATTGTCTATGACTTCACCACACACGTCAAGCCCTATCTTGTTTCGGTACTTTACAGCATCACAGACCGTTCGCTCCATATCTGTAATGAGTACATTATACCCCGATATATTTTTCTGAATTACGCCAAACTCCAAATTTTCCTTTTTCCAATAATAGAGTTCAATGGGAGGATATTCGGGCAAGCGCACCTTTCGTTTGGCTTCAATGGCAATGCAAGTAGCGGAAGGCACTTGTGTGGAAAGTTCATAATGAGCAAAAGCACTATACAGGCAAAGTACCCCATGTGGAACTATGCGTTCAACATCAATCATGTTGTTTGCCAAGGCTGATATTTCCACATAGACACCATTACGAATCCGCATAAGCGTTCCGTTTTCTGTTGCACGGCGAAGCTGCTCATATTCACCACGGCTTTTCACTTCGCCTGTGGTTATGAACCCACCTCGCTGTTGTAGCGTATCAATGATTGTACTTCTATCCATGTTACTAGTATTTGTTAGCAAAGGTACAACTACTTATTGAGAATAAAGAGCCTTTTGTGTTAAAAGTTACGGAGAATACATATAATATCCGTAATATATTACGTTTTTATCATACTTCCATAACGTGACTTACAAGTCAGTATGCATCAATAAAAGTGTAAAGCGAGGAGGTTTGTAGCCAATTACGGCTCAGCACACGCACGCTCCAAGAGTACAGAAACTTAGGAACGCTTCCTTTCTACAAAATCGGAGGGAAGATACTATACAAGCAGAGCGACATACAGACAATGCTTGAAAGGCATTATAATCCAATACCGCAAACAGGTAAGTTATGAGTTAAGTTAAGACATCAGTCGTGATTAGAGACATAAAGGACATTTTAGCAGGTTGAGAAAGGCAGACCAACTTTTACCACAGAGGTCTACCTTACAGCTGGAAGATGCAAAGCCTCTAAAAGGCATCATACACTTAGAACATCACTGTCTTGTGTTTGCTAATACAATAATAGAATACTAAGTTTGCTTTCCAACATACCATTTCTATCTCAAGATCTTAATATTCATCAGTTTTAATTCCTCATTATTCATGCGAACCCATTCATCCCAGTCTTCGTTAAATAATTTTAGCAATGGGCTTGGATGTGTCCTTAATAGTTCTGACAAATAAATCTTTGCTTTCTTCTCTCCATCGCGCAGATAAATTGCCTTAATCTTATTAATAGCCATATCTTCGTTATACTCATCATTCAATGAACTGTCACAAACCGCAATTGTCTTTTCAATGTAATAAGCAGCCGAGTCTTTATTTTGTTCCCTTAAGTATTTTTCCGACAGAAAGATAAGCCGTAACGGATTATTTGCTTGAAGGGTCAAAACTGCGTGTTCAGCGTTGGCTATAGCCTCATCCATGTGTCCCAAAGAAGAGAAAACCATGGAACGGTGACGATAACAATGCCTCTTACCGATGTTCGTAGTATCAATACTAAGTAAGAAGTCTGAAAGTTTCAATGCTCTTTCGAGCATTGTCGTGTCGTTACGCAGAGTCCCCTCAAGGACCATTTTGTCTAAACTATCACGAAGGGTATTGAGATTTTCTTTATTCTGTCCTTTGGCGCATCCTATAATCAATACGAAGACAATAAAAAAATACAATATTTTTTTCATAGAAACTTATTGGCTTGTTATTTAATTCTGAATTCATGATTATATCTTCCCCATGCACCAGTGATGAAACCAATGATAGTCGGTCCTGTAACTACCCCGTGGCCTCCAGGTGCGCTATAATTCCAACCTCCAAATACATTTAAATTTATTGGGAGTGCATTTCTATAGCTAACATTATTAATATGGATATCACCTGCAAAATTTGTTCCTGAAGGAACTACATATTCTCCTGTTAGTTTTTTAAAAGAGTATTCTGACTTCTTACCTTCTATTTTAAATTCTACTCCAAACGCACCTTCAATATCTATGTATAAAGGCAAAAAGGTACTATGCAGCATGTGGATACCGATGTAGACCATAAAAACCACAAAAGCGGTAATGTACCATTCGATTAGAAGCAGAATGGTCGTAATAACAATGAATATTACTAATCCGATGAGATAAGGTTTAGAGTCGCTTTCTTTGCTTTCTTTCATATTGTCAAGTGTAATTAGGTTATGTACTGTCTTTTGCAAAGATAGTGCAAACCGAGCGCAATGAAGCTTGCTTCAATTGCTGAGGTGCAGCCTATCTTATGCAAAGTTAGTGAAAGTCTTTCAGAAAAGCGTAGTTTTTATAATGAATAGTCGTTTATTTTAGTACTTTTGCATCATTATATTATTATGCAGACAAAACCAGTAATAACATGAACACAAAGCATTCACGTCAGAAAGCCTTATCGCTTGTTGCCTTTCTGATGTTGCTTGTTGCTACGACGGCACAAGCCAAGCGAGTTGTTGAGCGGCCTTACTTCTTAGGCTCAAACAATCACAAATTAGAGATTGAGCGTGTTACGCTCGACAAGAAAGCTACCCTTCTTGACGTGAAAATTTATCAGGCGAGTGGCGATGTAGGCATAGATTCTCATGCCTCTATTATGGCAAATGGAGTGAAATATGACTATATAGGCAGCAAGCAGTTGCCTAAGGGAGTATTTGTGAAAGTGCCCGAATGTGGATATGTTGCAGCCACATTGCGCTTTAAACCAATGCCCGAGACAACGACAGAGTTTGACTTTCGTGAAACAGCCGACAATTCTGGTTGGAACATTTATGGTGTGCGTCTCGATGGCAAACGTCCGCAGGCCGACATTCCGCAACACTTACTGCAGCAAGCACCTGATAAGAACAGCAAGTTGCCATCAACCGACCTTAATCTTGGCAAGACAGTTGTAGCCGTGCGTTTGCTTGGATATAAACCAGAATACAAGACCACGCTCGATATTATAGTTGATAATTGGTTCTCGCCACAACGTATGCCATTCGAACATGACTCTATCAGCGTTGATGGCACTTGTCAAGTCAGTGCCAATGCGATATTGCCAACTGTAGCAACAATACGCGTAAACAGAATGGAGATACCATTTCTTGCCGTACCTAATGACACAACAACCGTGACCATCGACCTACCAACACTTACTCTTGCCGCTACACACCTTTTTGCAAATGATTCTGACGTAAGGAAATATGTATGGTTTGAAGGCAAACACGCTGCTATAGATACCGAATTGCAGAGCGTAAAGACTATGCTTGATGTATTTGGCGTTACATTCTTCGATGATGTCTGCGGAATGACTCCATTGCAATACCGCGATTATGTGCAGCAGAGTTATGAACGACTGTTGGCAGCCATCAATTCAAATGCTGCTATTGGCACCGCCACCCGAACATTGGCTCAGAGCATCCTGTCTATGAATTATGCCTCGGCTCTGTTTGGCTTTAAGAACAATATATCTATGGCTCCAATGATAACGGGTAAAAGGGGAGTGCCACGTGCCGACATGAGTATCGACACCGTGTCTTACTTCAAGCCGCTGGAACAACTCTCTGTTCTTCACTCCAAGAATCAACGATATTATTATTATCTCAGTGACTTCACGTCTGCCCTTCGTCGTAAATATATATCTGCCGACCCATTGCTTGACGATATCGCTGTGGGCAAGCGTCTAAGTCGTTCGTTCAACCGCAAGCGTCCTCTCACCGAGCAACAGATGGCAGCGGCTCATGACAGCATAGCCAACGACATGGTGCGCGAATTACTTTTTGCCAACAACGAAGACTTGAAGTCGCAGCTTGCTTCAGCCGACAATATTCTTGCTGAAGTTAAAAAATCAGCCAATCAAAATTCTACATTTAGTATTATTGACATAGACCCCAAGATGTCTGCCCAGCAGATATTGCCCACGATTATAAATAAGTATAAAGGCAAACGTCTGCTCATTGATTTCTGGAACACGTGGTGTATGCCGTGTAGGGCTGCAATGTCTACCATTCGTCCATTGAAAGAGCAACTTACTGATGTCGTTTATGTTTATATAGCCGATGCTTCGTCGCCCGTAGATAAATGGGGCGAGATGATAAAGACAATAAGTGGCGTGCATGTGCGATTGACTGAAGAACAGGCAGCAGCCCTTGCCGAACTCTATAAGTTCTCAGGCATTCCTACGTATTTTGTTGTTAATAAGGAAGGAAAGATAACCTATCAGAAAACAAGCTTTCCGGGAGTGGAGAAGTTGAAAGAAGAACTTGTGTCTGCAATGCGATAGAGCTGCGATAAGAGCATGATAGACAATATTAATCACAATATATAAACCAACTACCGCTTATGAAATACTTATTGTTTTTACTGTCAACTTTTGCTGTTGCCTTTGGTTGCTCATCACAGGCACGTCAGGCAGAGAATGCTTCGAATGCTGATTCGGCTGTTGTGGCTGACGTAGCCGATAGTGAATATACGGATATAAGCAAGTTGCGAATCACTCCGATTGGCAGATACCGTAGCTATTACACTATGTTCTACCGAGTGTCAGGGGCTACCACTACGGGCAATATGGCTTATACGTTGACGATGAAAGACAGTGTAGCAAATTGTGATGAAAGCAGTTTCTGTTATACAATGGCCAACCTGCATGGTCCGAACAGCTCATATGGAAATCGCTTTGAAGTATATAAAAAGAATGCAGAAGGATGGGGTAGAATGCCTTTTAAAGGTGGTTTCACTGATCTTGGCTATGAGTTGCTAACAGGTAAGTCTGCAGAAATGGAATTCTCCTCAAATAAGTTTGCCACTCCATTGAAAAATGGTACTTACAAATTATGCAAGAAAGTGCATTTCAATATAAATCCGCATTTTAAGTTGACATCCGACAGTATCGTTCCGACAGCGACTGGCAGTATGTGTGGAGCTTTCGAGTGTCGTGTCCTGTCGTCACGGTCAGACTCTATTCGTATGATTGTTGTTAACCATACACAGAACACGTGTCGTTTGTCTGGGCTTCCAAGTATTCTTGATGCAAAAACACAAAATCGTCATCCTCTGACGCGATCAGGTACGACGAAAGCTTATGAATGGATGCAGGCTAACGGAAAGATAATGCCTGGTGAGGGAATTTTGCTCGTAATTCCGACTTCATGGAATCTGAAGGATATCGGCGACGCATACAAGAGAAGCTATTATGAAAGTGGCAGACTCTCGGAGGGCGTATATAGCGTGTCAACGTTAATGGAGATAGAGTTGGAGGCAGAGTTCAGACTGAAATGAATTAAGCTGATTATGCAATAAACAAAGAGAGTGTGTCAAAATAGAAGTTAGAGGAAGTTAAGAAGAAGTTAATCCATCTACGATGGATGGAAGTTCTTGCTAAGGCAAGCGGCAAAGCCGAGCGAACAGACAAATGCTTTATTTTCAGCAATTTATACATATGTCCGCTCGCTCGGCTTTGCCGCTTGCCTTAGCAAGAACTTCTGTTAACTTCGGGCGAAGCCCAAACTTCTTTTAACTTCTATTTTGACCCACCTCTTTCTCAATTATTTGAGTCTGAAAGTTATCGGCACATTGTATTTTACGTTTACAGGCTTGCCCTTCTGCTTGCCTGGTTCCCATGCCGGCATAGACTTAACCACACGCATAGCCTCTTCGTCAAGCACAGCATAGCCTGCTGACTTTGTGATGTGTACGTCGCTTACGGTTCCGTCTTTTCTGACAACAAATCCGACGATAGCCCTGCCTTGCTGCTTTGCTTTGACAGCTGCCTGTGGATATTTCATATTCATCATGAGAAATTCCATCATTGCTGATTCTCCGCCTTTGAATTTCGGCATCACTTCAACAACATCATAGGCTTTTGTGGCAGACTGTTGTGTCTGCATATTGGCTGTTGGTAGGGCGTTTGCAGTGCGGACGGCTTCTCTCGTCACAGTGCTCACGCCGGTGTTGCTGGCAAATACACTCACTGCCAGCGTTGCCACTGGGATGATGAACAATGCCTTGAGCATCATCCATCGGTTTGATTTCTTTTGGTTCATCATAATGATTCTTCGTTTTAATGATTCTTTGTTAAGGTTGTTGGCAAATGGCTGCAGACGATTGCCGACCGCCTTTATTACAAGAAATTGCTGATATTGTGTTGCATCAATGCCTTTGTTTAATACTGCCTCATCCACCTCAAACTCGTGTATGGCTTTCAGATTCTTGCCTATCAGCCACACGAAAGGATTGAACCACTGTATGATAGTGGCTACCTGAAGAACGACGAGGTCGATGCAGTGCCCTAAGCGTATGTGTTCCTGCTCATGTGTCAGTATGTAGTTGCGGTTGTTGGCATAGTCGTCGCGGCTCATCACGATGTAGTGGAAGAGGCAGAACGGACTCGTTGCACAATCGGCGAGAACAATGGTGTTGCCTCTGTTGTCGGTGATATGCTCGCACTGGCGCAGCTGCCTTGTCAGACGCACGGTCTGAACCACTGTCATCAAGAATATAGCCACGACACCTATTATATATATACAGGTCGTAATGTCTGCCCAACTCCATACGGACTGTTCTTTTCCACTGCCGTCTATCATTATTTCTGGTAGTTGTATCGCCTGCCGAACCATGTCTACTGTCGGATTTGTACCACCGGTGAAGTGAACCAATGGAATAGCAAACGACATAATCAGACATCCAAGGATTACTATTCGGTTGAGCCGATGAAAGGTCTCCTTTTCGAGCAATGGTATAATGCAGGTGTATAGCAGAGCCAATGCCATGGCTGATTTTATAACATAAGGTAGTATCATAGTTCTTCTGTTTTTGAATTATCTCTTTTCTCCGTACCTTTGTCTATCAGACTAAGTATCTCCTCAAGTTCCTCGTCCGAGATGTTCTCTTCTTTCACAAAGAACGAAATGAGCGAGTGAAGACTGCCTCCAAAGAACGATTTCTTTACTTCCTTCATAGCATGGCGTGTGTATTCGGCTCTTGTTATGAGTGGAGAAAACACGTAGGTTTTGCCGCCCCCGTCACGCTTGTAAGAGCTGACGTACTGCTTGTGGGTGAGTATCTTCATAAACGTGGCGATAGTGGAGTAGGCGGGATGTGGCTCGGGATAAGCATCGATTATCTCGTGCGTAGTCATACCGCAACCTTTGTCCCACAGAATGTTCATTATCTGCATCTCGGCACGTGTCAATGTATTGAATTCTTTCATTTTTTATATGGTTGAGGGGTTTATCTAATGTTTTAGATTTTCTATTGGCAAAGATACTCTAAATGCCTATTCGTTGGTTGCGGATACACGCAAAAACTGTTTGTGGAATATCGTTTTTAACGTATGTTGTTAGATATTGGTTTCAGATTGTTAGATATTAACTACCCTACATGACACAATCGGTTGATGTCCTCGTCAAAAGTGTCGCGGTTGATGGCACGAGCACGCATCGACGACTTGTAGTTGTAGATGGTTTGGGTGGAATAGAATAGTAGCGTGGCTATCTCTTGGCTGTCGGTCACTCCAAGTCGCATAAGCGCATAGATACGGACTTCGGTGGTGAGACTGTTGGGAGATGGCTGCGCTATTTTTGATTCTGGCAGAAGCAGACTGTTCAGTTCGTCCACAAAGCCAGGGTACAGTTCGATGAAAGCCCTATCGAAACGTGTATAGAAAGTCGTTGCTTCTTCTTCGGCAAGTTTGTAGCTATTGATAGTCTTCAGTAGGTCGGCTGCCTGATTTGCCTTTATTTTACGGCTTACAAGTTTGCGATATTCGATGAGTTTGCGTATATACACGGCACTGATGTCCATAAACAGTCGCATATAAGTCTCGCGTCGGTGGTTTGTGGCTATCAGTTTTTCGTTCAGTTCGGTGAGTTGTCGGTTTTGGCTTCTTACTTCACGACGGCTTCTTGCCAGCCACTTGTTCTGCTTGTAGCCGAATATAGCCATAGCAAGCAGTACAAGTGATAGAAAACTCATTACTGCAAGCACCCCACGCACAATGCGCTCCTTATGAGCCAAAGCCTCTTGGTTGGCAGTGGCGATGATGGGCAGAATGTTTGAAATCTCAAGCATACGCAAGCGATTGTTGTAAAACTTTGCGTCTTCCATTGAGCAGTAGATATAGCGTGCTGCACGGTCGGCATATTTGGCATCTTTTGTATATAAATAGGTGGAAAATTCCTGCAAAGCAAGATTTTCCTTCAGCGGGCAAACAATATCGGATATAGCCGCTTCCACGATGTATTGCTCATATCGTTGCATGTCACCCATTTCTTGATAGTAGCGTGCTATGCAATATGCAGCAGAAGCATGAACACGACTGTTTACTGGGCTATTGTTAAGTGCAGTTGTATAATAACGCAGCACGGTCTTGCTCAATGGGTTTTCAAGAAACGCAAGCTCACCGCTAAGGTAAGCATGCAAGTCCACGTAGTTGTTGGGTGTTGCGTTAACCGTTAGCTGTAGAAAATGATGTTTCTTTTGGCGGTAATAGTATTTAAACTCTGACTTGTCGCAGAATGCTTCCCAGTAGCTGTACAGCCATGTTGTAGTATAATAATAGTATTGTTTGAGTTGTCGTGGCACTTTCTTCTCGTCAATATCAAAGAGCAATGTTTCTGCTTGACTATAGAAACCGCCCGTAGACAGTACGGCAGCACGATTTATACGGTTGAGTGTTGCATAGTAGGTATTGTTATCGCTTAGTGCAAGTGCAAGTCCACGATTGGCGTATACCATCGCCGAATCATAGCTGTAAGTATAGTATTCGTGGTATATCGTATTCAGAAGGCTGAGCCGAGAAGAGTTATTGTCGGCTGTCCGTAATTTCAGTTTTAGTTTTTTTATTTTTTCTTCCTTTATTTCAGAGTATGTATTGCGCTTGTCGATATAGCTATCGAGAAGTTTCAGCAGTTGCTGTTCATTGTCGGCATTAGCTGTTGCCAATGTCGATTTAGCCATTACATGCAATGGAAGGAGGGCGAGAATTATATATAAAAACAGTCGCATAACTAAAGGTTTAAGGGTTTATTGTGCAAATTTAGCTATTAATATCGAGATAAAACTGTCTACTTTGATAAAAAAGTATAATATCTCAAATCTATTGATAATTAACGCATTATAGATATATAGTCTTTAATATTCGTTTACTTTGAGTTTACGCATCCATACATACAGCCAAGATTGCGAGTAACTTTGCAACCGTAATCAAAACATCACGAATATGAACCTAAAACTCAAAACATTTTCATTTGCCCTTTTGGCTTCTGCCTCTACGGGTATGTATGCACAATCGCATACCGAAAACAAAACAACAAATGATTCGGAGCAGACTAAGAAGGAGGAGCGCAATGTTATGCTCAATGCAGCCGATGCCAACAAGCCTCGCGAAATTCAGATAGGATTACCGAGTGAGGATGTCACCGTATACGAGAATGGGCTACCTGCTGTATACTCTTCGTCGGTGCATAAGCTCTCTGCCCATTGGCGCAGTGATGCTTCGCTCAAGGGTACCGACCTTATGACACCTTCTGAGAGTGCCATCAAGACTGGCAACATTGCTTATGCAGTATCGGCTTTTAGCGAGTTGGGACAAAAGGAGTTTAGCGGAAAGCTCAACTATAAAGCCAATCATTTCGGCATGCAGAACTTCGACCTTAATCTCTCTGGTGGTATTGGCGACAAATGGCTCTATACAGCTGGTATGTATCAGAACTTCGACCCCGGCAGCTTCAAGCTTCGTTTCACTGATTATGCCGACCGTACACAGATTTATCATTTAGGTCTTACTCGCTTATTGAATGAAGGCAAGGGACGCATCTCCTTATTATATAAGTATTCTAACAGCAAGAATCCTGGCAACTTTGCCAATGCTGCTCCGTTTATCTATGCAGGCGATGGTAGCATAAAGAAGCTTGCAGGTTTTGATCCTGGCATGGACTCATACGTTCAGCGTCAAGGCTCATTCAAGTATCTGAACACCAAGACTGGAAAGATGGACACTTGGAATATGACCGACGTCAACAACAATCAAGCTAACGAGGTGGCTTTGATTAGTCAGTATCAGTTTGACAATGGTTGGTTGTGGAAGCTTAACGCCAAATATATGAATGCTCCTCGTGCCAACAATGTTGATTATGGAGGCAGTACAATCTCTGAGGTTAGTGCTGCTGACGGCTATCAGCTTTCTGACGGTTCTGCCTATAGCGGACTCATTGAGGGTCGCCGCACATGGCTGCACTTTGGCAAGGTGAGCAACGCTCTCCTTACCACTGAGATGAGCAAGCAGCTAAACAACCACAATCTTATGATTGGTTTGAACGAGTGGTACTATCATCTCAACTACTATTCGTCGTCATTCCAGTGGGCTGGCACTGTTGAGGCTTATCCACAGACATTGAGTCAGATGTATGTCAATCCTCTCGACCCTACACAGACAGCCCGTCGTTCGGAAACATTCGGTTACAATGAGCTTAGTCCTGAGTACACTAAGGGTTCGGAGAATAAGCTTGCTGTATACTTCACCGACGAGTGGCGCGTGTCGCCAAAGTTCAAGGTGTTCTATGGCGGTCGTCTGGAATACTATCGTATGTCGGCCGATCAGATAGCCACTTCTCGTTTCAGCGGTTTCCACCTTGGCAATTACAACACGTATTCAACAGCCGCCGATGGTTCTATTGTAGCTACAGAACATAATATAGTGCCAGCCAATGTCACAAAGAACAAGCTCAACTATGCTGCAACATTACAGATGACGTACAATCTCACCAAGCAGTTTGGTCTTACAGCCGATGCTACCGTAGCCACTCGATTCCCACGTATCAGCGAGTATGCCGGAACAGGTCCTACCGAGGAGCAGTACAAGCGAGTAACTATACCTTTGATTCGTGGCGGTATATTCTACAAGAACGATTGGCTCGACCTTTCTTCAATGGTGACATACATCTCAAAGTCGAACAATATCGACCAGCAGAATCTCACCAAGCCTGGCACATCGGAGGGCAAGACAGTATTGCTTATCTATAATATCCAGACATTAGGATGGACAACTTCTGCCGAGATCAATCCGTTCAAGAATTTCCATATGCACGCCCTTTTCACCTATCAGAAGCCAGTGTATAAGAACTATAACGCCAGCGTAACATTCAGCGACGGTCAGTCGATGGGTATCAATGCCAACAATATGATTGTTAAGGAGATTCCGCAGGTGCTTATCGAGCTTGACCCTAAGTACGACATCACAAAGAATCTTAACGCATGGCTCAGCTTCCGCTACTTCGGCAAGACCTACGCCAATCTTCAGGAGGCTCTCTACTTCAATGGTCACTGGGAGACATTCGGAGGCGTAAACTGGAATGTAAACAAGAAGCTCAGTCTCGGTGTGAGCGTGGTGAACATCTTCAACGAGAAGGGAGCTAAGGGAACAATTAGCGGTTCGGAGCTTATCACCAAGGAAGAGGCAGGCAAGTATGCAGGCAAATACATGAGTGGTAACTATATGCGCCCGTTCACTGTTGAATTCAGTGCTGGCATCAAGTTCTAATTTAGATATGAGAATATTGAATAATTATTTAACAATCAATAAAAACCAAATGACAATGAAAAAGTCTATTATGCTAATTGCGGCGATGTGTATGACATCTGTCATGACATTCGCTCAAGACATCATCCGAGTGTCTACCGACAAAACCGACCTTGTGATGAAGGTTTCGCCTAAGGGCCGCCTATATCAGGTCTATCTTGGCGACAAGTTTCTGAATCCTGCTGATTATGACAACCTGAAGTGGGACGTATATGCGGCATCAGATGGAGCTGTTTGCCAGCGTGGACATGAAGTGTATGCCACTTCTGGTGCCGAAGATTTCTTTGAGCCTGCTGTAGCAGTGACCCACGCCGATGGCAACATGACCACCTATCTGTATTATCAGTCGTCTGAGCAGAAGGCTGTGAAGGGTGGCACTGAGACTGTCATCACTCTTAAGGACAAGGTTTATCCATTGACTGTGAAGCTGCACTATGTGGCTTATGCCAAGGAGAACGTCATCAAGGCTTGGAGCGAGATATCTCACAACGAGAAGTCACCCGTCACACTATGGCGCTACAGTTCGACCATGCTCTACTTCAAATCTTCAAAATATTACTTGACCAACTATCACAGCGACTGGGCTAAGGAAGGACAGCCCGAAACAACACAACTGAGCACAGGCAAGAAGATTATTGACACAAAGCTCGGCACACGTGCAGCAATGCATGCAGAGCCTTTCTTTGAGCTTGGCTTTGACGAGCCTGCCAAAGAGAATGAGGGCAAGGTGATGCTTGGCACAATAGGATGGCCTGGCAATTTCCGCTTTACTTTCGAGGTGGACAACGTGGGAGCCTTACGCGTTATACCAGCCATCAATCCTTATGCTTCCGACTATAAGCTGAAAGCTGGCGAGGTGTTCACAACTCCTGAGTTTATCTTTGCCATGAGCGACAACGGTATGGGTGAGGCTTCGCGCAACTTGCACAATTGGGCTCGACAGTATCAGGTGAACATGGGTATGGACGATCGTCTTACTCTTCTTAACAACTGGGAAAACACAGGCTTCGACTTCAACCAGCAGAGCCTTGCCGAGTTGATGAAGGATGCCAAAGACTTGGGTGTAGATATGTTCTTGCTCGACGACGGATGGTTTGCCAATAAGTATCCTCGTAAGGACGACCATGCTGGTCTTGGCGATTGGGATGCTACAAAGAGTAAGTTGCCTGAGGGTATACCAGGATTGGTAAGAGATGCCAAGAAGGCTGGAGTGAAGTTTGGTATATGGATTGAGCCGGAGATGGTCAATCCCAAGAGCGAACTCTTCGAGAAGCATCCCGATTGGGTGATTATGCAGCCACAGCGCGATACATATTATTACCGCAACCAACTGGTGCTCGACATCTCTAATCCTAAGGTTCAAGACTATGTGTTTGGCATTGTCGACCGCATTATGACTGAGAATCCGGACGTTGCTTACTTCAAGTGGGATTGCAACAGTGTGATAACCAATATCTACTCGCCTTACCACAAGCAGAATCAGGGCAACTTCTACATCGACCACGTACGTGGCATATACAATGTGCTTACTCGCATCCACAACAAGTATCCTAAGCTTCCGATGATGCTCTGCTCTGGTGGTGGTGGAAGAATGGACTACGAGATGCTGAAGTACTTCACCGAGTTCTGGTGTTCTGACGATACCGACCCCTACGAGCGTATCTACATCCAGTGGAGCTTGTCTAAGTTCTTCCCAGCTAAGACTATGGGTTCGCACGTCACCAACTGGAACAAGAATACATCAGTTAAGTTCCGCACCGATGTATGCAGCTCATGCAAGCTTGGCTTCGATATCGACCTCAAGTCGCTCTCGGCTGACGACTACAAGTTTGTGCAGCAGGCAGTAAAGAACTACAACGATATGAAGCCGATGATTCTTGAGGGCGACCAGTATCGTTTGGTCTCTCCATACGAGGGTAGCCACTGCGCCGTCAACTATGTAAGCAAGGACAAGCAGCGTGCCGTACTCTTTGCCTACGACTTGCATCCACGCTATAAGGAGCCGCAGATGAACGTGAAGCTGCAAGGTCTGGATGCCAATAAGATGTATACCGTAAAGGAGACCAATCTTATGCCGGGCAAGACTTCTGAGCTTGAGTGCGACGGCAAGCAGTATAGTGGCGACTATCTTATGAAGGTTGGCTTGAATGTATTCACAGCCAATGATGGCACAAGCCACGTGCTGACATTAGAGTAAGATGATGATTTTGTAAGTAGTTAGTTTTAACAAATAAGTCAGTTATTAGCGAGGTCATGGCGATGCTGTATTCAGCGTCGGCTATGGCTTCGCTTTTTTCTTCATAATATTTGCCATTCCGATTTAAAATCTCTATATTTGTAGCGTTCAACTGATAATTAACAAATTAACGCCTATAAAGTTATGGAAATATACATACGATTTGATTGGGCTATGAAGCGCCTGCTTCGCAACAAAGCCAACCATGCCGTGCTTGAAGGACTGATGACCTCGCTGCTTGGACGCAAGTATACTATACTCAGGTTCTTGGAGAGTGAGTCGAATCAGGAGAGCGAACTCGACAAGTTCAATCGTGTGGACATACTTGCAGAGAGCGAAGAGGGCGAGCTTACCATCGTTGAGATTCAGAACAACCGTGAACTGACGTATTTCCACCGTATGCTGTATGGAGTGTCGAAGGTGATAACCGACTACATTGAACTTGGCAACGACTACGGCAAGGTTCGTAAGGTGTACAGCATCAATATTGTGTACTTTGAGCTTGGACAGGGCACCGACTATGTTTATCATGGCAAGACCTTCTTCAAGGGATTGCACGACGAAAACGATATACTAAAGCTATCGGTACGTCAGAACGAGTGCTTCTTCGGACTTACAAGTAAAGACATCCTGCAACGCAAGGAAGCTGGCGACCTCTTCCCTGAGTATTATGTGTTGCGCGTCAACTATTTTGATAAGGTGGCAACCACGCCGCTCGATGAGTGGATGGAGTTTCTGAAGACGGGCAAGATAGCCCGAGAGTCAACGGCACCCGGACTGAGCGAGGCGCGTGAATGTCTGCGTGTTGACTCGCTAAGCGCTTCGGAGCGTAGCGCCTACATTCGCCACATGGAAGCCTTGCGCTATCAACGCAGCGTGCTTGATACAAGCCATGACGACGGATATGTGGAGGGACGAGCGGAAGGACTAGCTGAAGGACTGAAGGAAGGTCGTCAGGAAGGTATAGCCCAACGCAACATAGAAATAGCCAAGAGTATGCTTTCCTTAAATCTGCCCATTGCACAAATTGTGCAAGTGACGGGACTTACAGAGGACAATATAAAAGAACTCACACGCTAAATCATTTTTTATGCGATAATAATAAAAAGGGAATGTAAAAGTTTTGCACTTTTTACATTCCCTTTTTCTGTTTATGTGAGTTTCGCTATAACTCTTCTTACGCTGTTTATCCCTTGATGTTAGGCTCTTCCAGACCGAAGCCACGCTTCTTGTCGAGAGCCTTGAGATAGATGGCGAAGAGCAGGGCTAGAACGCCGAAGCTTGCGAATACTATCAATGGCACGGTGTAGTCGTAGGGGATGAAGTCGGCACCGGCTTCCTTGGCTGCTAAAACGGCTGGATTGTCAGCGTTGGTAGAAGCGAGGAGGTTGCCGATGAGCTTCGGTACGAAGCAGAGGCCGATGTTCTGTACCCAGAAGATGAGGCAGTAAGCCGAACCGAGAATCTTCTCATCGATAATCTTAGGAACGCTTGGCCACAGAGCTGCTGGCACGAGGGCAAACGAAATGCCGAGCAATACGATGGTAGAGTAGGCGATGAGCGGACTCTTTGTTGCCGGCAATACGAATGCGAACACGAGGTGGCAGCAGATGAGAAGCAATGCGCCACCCATAAGCATTGTGGCACCCTTACCCTTGCGGTCGAGGAAGTTGCCAAGGAATGGAGTGATTACGGCTGCACCGATTGGGAACCAACGGAAGATGTTGGCAGCATCCTCAGGCGAGATACCGTCGAGGTTGCACTGCAGCATGTTGGCACCATAGCGCTGGAACGGGAAGATGGCAGAATAGTAGAGCACGCAGAGCAGAGCTACAATCCAGAACACCTGCGAAGAGAAAATCTTGCCGAGGTCGCTGAACTTGAACTCCTCCTCCGGGTCGCCTGCTTCTTCAGTTGTGCCCAACTGCTTGTCGAGAGTCTTGTCCATGAAGGTGAACACGATGAAGGTGATAAGGCCGATGAGCAGCAATACTGTGCAGAATGCTACAGGGGCTACTACTGTGCCGAAGTGGTTGGCGATGATTGGCGAGATAGAGAAGATAGCGAACACACCTACACGTGCGATAGCCATTTCCAATCCCATAGCCAGCGCCATCTCCTTACCCTTAAACCACTTTGCAATGGCCTTAGATACGGTAGTACCTGCCATCTCACAGCCACAGCCGAAGAGCATGAAGCCGAAGCAAGCCATCTTGGCACTTGCAGGCAGAGTCACCCACCATGAGTTGAGCCAGTCGGCAAAGGCTGTCTGAGCGAACCAGTCACTGATACCGATAAGCTTGATAAGCGCACCGATGAACATCATTGAGGCTGACAGAACGCCAGTGAAGCGCACGCCCATCTTGTCGAGGATAACACCTGCAATGATGAGGAAGCCGAGCACGTTGACGATGTACTCAGATGCTGCATAGGTACCGAATGTGTCCGGACCCCATCCCTTCTGGCTTTCCATAAGGGCCTGAATTGGTGACATTACATCGACAAACATGTAGCCGAAGAACATCATAGAAGCGACAAGTACCAGGGCTGTCCAACGTGCCCAAGCCTTGTCGTTCAATAATTGTTTTACTTGTTGAACCATATTTTAAATTTTGAGTTTTGAATTACGAATTACGAGTTGGTTGCCTGCGGCAATTATGAATTTTGAATTACGAATTACGAATTTTGAGTTTTGAATTACGAATTGGTCGGCCGTTGACCGATTGAGAATTGGAGAATTTGGAATTCCTAATTGGAGAATTTGGAATTCCTAATTGAATAATTCACAATCGCCGTAGGCGACCAATTCCTAATTCCTAATTCCTAATTCACTTAAGCCACTTATCCAGCCATCCGAAGAATGTGCGCTGCCAGAGCACACCGTTCTGTGGTTTGAGTACCCAGTGGTTCTCATCAGGGAAGATGAGCAGCTCGGCAGGGATGCCGCGCATACGTGCTGCGTTGAATGCGCCGAAGCCCTGGTTGGCATTGATGCGGTAGTCCATCTCTCCGTGGATGCAGAGTATCGGAGTGTCCCACTTGTCTACAAACTTGTGCGGCGAGTTCTCGTAGGTGCGGCGTGCACGGTCGGTCATGTCCTTGTTCCAGTAAGCGTCGTCATACTCCCAGTTAGAGAACCATGCCTCCTCGGTGTCGGTGTACATCGACTCAAGGTTGAAGGCACCGTCGTGGGCGATGAAAGCCTTGAAGCGCTTGTTGTGGTGGCCGGCAAGATAGTAAACCGAGAATCCGCCGAAGCTTGCGCCTACACATCCCAGACGGTCCTTGTCTACATAAGGCAGGTTGTTGGCAGCGTCGTCGATAGCCGACAGATAGTCGTCCATGCACTGTCCGGTCCAGTCGCCCGATACAGCCTCATTCCACTCATGGCCGTAGCCCGGCAGTCCGCGACGGTTAGGTGCTATGACAACGTAGTCGTTGGCAGCCATAATCTGGAAGTTCCAGCGATAGCTCCAGAACTGGCTTACGGGGCTCTGTGGTCCACCCTCGCAGAAGAGCAGCGTGGGGTACTTCTTGTTGGGGTCGAAGTGTGGAGGCAGAATCACCCATACCTGCATCTGCTTGCCGTCAGTGGTCTTCACCCAGCGCTCCTGCACCTTACCCATTTCGAGTTGGTCGTAGAAAGCCTTGTTCTCGTTTGTAATCTGCTGAACCTTGGTCTTCTTCACGTCCTTGCCCGGAGTGATGACGTACAGCTCGTCGGCCTGCGAGATGCTGTGGCGTGAAGCCAGAATCTTGCCAGTGTTGCCGAGCATCTGTATTGATCCGAAGTCCATCCAGTCGTCGGTGAGAGCACGCACGTCGCCGTTGAGGTTGGTCTGGTACATGTTTACGCATGCGTGCCAGCATCCGATGAAGTAGAGAGTCTTCGAGTCGGCTTTCCAGCAGAAAGCGTCAACGTTCGAGTCGAACTTCTCAGCCACGTACTTCTTCTCGCCGGTAGCGAGATTGTACACGCAGAGACGGTTGCGGTCGCTCTCATATCCGTCGTTCTTCATCGACTGCCAAGCCACGTACTTGCCGTCGGGCGAGAACTGTGGATTGGTGTCGTATCCCATGTTCAGGTCGCCCTGCTGATGGTTTACCGCCTGGGTCTTCATGGTCTTGGTGGCGTTGGTTTCGGGGTCTTTATATCCCTCCGGCTTGCAGAGGTTCTTGGTCGAACCTGAAGCCACGTCATACAGATAGATGTCAGAGTCGGTCGAGATGGCGTAGTTTACACCTGTCTTCTTGCGGCATGTATAGGCAATGGTCTTCGAGTCGGGGCTCCAAGCCAGCTGCTCCACACCTCCGAATGGTGCCATAGGACACTCGTAAGGCTCGCCCTCGATGATGTCTTTGCCGTTGTCTATACCATTCTCAGTTACGTCAGCCACAAACGGATGAGCTACGCTTTCTACGTAGTGGTCCCAATGGCGGTAGTTGAGGTCGGTCACGCGTCGACCGGTAGCCAGTGGCAGGTCATCGGGATTCTTCTGTATGCTTTCGTGATAAGGCAGCGACTTGATTAGAATCACCTTCTTCTCGTCGGGCGAGAACTTGAATCCCTCAATGTCGATGTCGCTCTTTGTGAGCTGTCGGCGGTCGGTGCCGTCGGCGTTCATCGACCACAGCTGTCCCTTTGTGAGGAAAGCGATGCGCTTGCCGCCCTCTATCCATGCTGCGTCGGTCTCGCTGGCAGCGGTAGTGGTGAGAGTGCGCTGTAGTTTGCCGTCAGCGCTTACGGTGTAGAGCATCTGGTGGCTCTTGTTCTCCTTAACGCTGTAGTAGCCTACTTGATAGACAACGGTCTTGCCGTCGGGCGAAGCAGCGGCTCCGCCTACGCGTCCCATAGCCCACAGTGTTTCGGGGGTCATACGGTCGCCCTTGCTGATAGCAGCAACATTGGTAGTTTTGCCAATCATAGTTTGTGCTTCGGCATTGATGCTGGCGCAGCTGATAAGAGCAGCGGCAGCGATTGATAAAGCTTTGTTCATTGTAGATATGTTTAGGGTAAGATGTTTAAAAATAAAGTTGAGAGTTGTTTTTTAACGTTGAGAGTTGAGAGTTGAAAGTTTAGAGTTATGATATGCTTCATAGCAAATGTTTGGAATAAAAAACATCCGTTATCGGTAATCATAACTCTCAACTCCTAACTCTCAACTCTCAATTAATGTAACTCTCAATTTTCAACTCTCAGTAATTCTATTGAAGTCCCTTGCGCTTGCGCTCCAGTTCTTCGCGCTTGCGCTGCATTTCCTGCTGCTGCTCCTGCATAGCCTGGAGGCGTGCAGCCAGTCCGCTCATTTTCTTAGGATTGTTCTTGTTCTCCTCATACTTCTTCTCGAGTATGGCGAGCAGCTTCTCGTCGTTTGTAGTCTTGCGCAGAGTCCACATGATGGCAGCGCTGAAGAACAGCGAGATGAAGTAGTAGAAGTTCAATCCGGCAGAGTAGTCGTTGAACATGAAGAAGAACATCAGCGGCATGAGGAACATCATCCACTGCATCATCTTCATCTGCTCAGCCTGCTGTCCTACCATCTGGTCGCGCTGCTGGCGCATGGTCATCAGCGAGTACAGGATGTTGGCAACGCAGAAGAGTATACATGTCAGCGAGAGGTGGTCGCCGATGAGCCACAGATTGGTGTTCCACTCGATGATGGGGTCGTAGGTCGAGAGGTCCTTAATCCAGAGGAAACTTTCGCCACGCAGCTGAATGGCGTTAGGCACGAAGTTGAACATCGCAATCCAGATAGGCATCTGTATGAGCATAGGCAGACATCCCGACAGCGGGCTTACGCCATACTTGGCATATTCGGTCATCATTGCTTGCTGCTTCTGCATCTGGTCCTCAGGCTTGTTGAGGTGCTTTGTAGCCTCTTCCAATTTCGGCTTCAGCACGCGCATCTTTGCCGATGACATATAGCTCTTCTTCACCATAGGATAGGTGATAAGCTTCAGCAGCAGAGTGATAAGTATCAGCACGATACCCATGTTGATGTTCAGTCCGGTGAGGAAGTCGAACACATAGATTGTAAACCAGCGGTTGATGATGCGGAAGAGCGGCCATCCGAGGTAGACGAGGCGCT
>URQS01000053.1 GCA_900550035.1 uncultured Prevotella sp.
GGGGACACAAGGATTTTCAGTCCTTTGCTCTACCAACTGAGCTATGGCACCAACTATGTTTCTGAATTGCGAGTGCAAAGGTAATGCTTTTTGTTCATTCCCGCAACTTTTTATTCGATTTTTTATCAACAAACACTAAAATTTGTGCTATTTCACCCTATAATCCCCCATAACGTCATGACATTCCACATAAAATGCACTTCTTTGGAAAGATTTTACGAAAAAATTGCGTGTATATCAGAAAAAACCTGTACCTTTGCACTCGCTTTTGAGACATAAATGTCACAACCGAAGCAATCGGGATGTAGCGCAGTTGGTAGCGCACTACGTTCGGGACGTAGGGGTCGCAAGTTCGAATCTTGTCATCCCGACCCTAAAGACAGCTGAAACAACTTGTTTCAGCTGTCTTTTTTTTGCCCTTTACACTACTTTTTGTAACTTTGCAGTTATAGAAAAGCAACAATTCAATATAACCCGAGATACTAAAAACATCAGCTTATGAACAAATCTTTAGCTTTCGCAGCAGCATCGCTCGCCGTCTCAGCCACAGCAACGGCAGCACCCAACAACAACGCAGGCAGCGCACGTCGTCCCAACATCATCCTCTTTCTTGTCGACGACATGGGTTGGCAGGACACCTCTCTGCCCTTCTGGACCGAGCGCACAAAATATAACAATATGTACGAGACGCCCAATATGGAGCGTCTGGCACGCCAAGGCATGATGTTCACGCAGGCTTATGCCGCAAGCGTCAGCTCTCCGTCGCGATGCAGCCTCATCACTGGCGCCAACAACGCACGCCACCGTGTGACGAACTGGACACTGCAGCGCGACAAGTCGGTAGACCTCCCGAACAAGGTGGTAGACTGTCCCGACTGGAACATCAACGGCGTATCGCAGGTGGCAGGAACACCCAACACCTACGTGGGCACATCGTTTGTAGAACTGCTGCGCCGCAGCGGCTATCACACCATACATTGCGGCAAGGCGCATTTCGGCGCCATAGACACTCCGGGCGAGAACCCTACACACATGGGATTTGAAGTGAACATTGCCGGACACGCTGCCGGCGGACTCGCTACCTACCTGAGCGAGCTCAACTACGGACACACCAAGGACGGCAAACCTACTTCACTGATGTCCATACCGGGACTGGAGAAGTACTGGGGAACCGGAATCTTCGTGACCGAAGCACTCACCAAGGAAGCAATCGGAGCACTCGACAAGGCTAAGAAATACAATCAGCCCTTCTTTCTGTATATGTCACACTACGCCATACACATACCCATCGACCGCGACGAACGCTTCTTCTCGAAGTATGTGCGCAAGGGCTTGAGCGACAAGGATGCTGCTTACGCTTCGCTCATTGAGGGAATGGACAAGAGTCTGGGCGACCTCATGGACTGGGTGGAGCGCAACGGCGAGAAGGACAACACCATAATACTCTTCATGAGCGACAACGGCGGACTCGCCACAACTTCCTATTGGCGCGACGGCGAACTCTACCATCAGAACTATCCGCTATTAAGCGGCAAGTGTTCGCTATACGAAGGTGGCATACGCGAGCCTATGATAGTGTCGTGGCCGGGCGTGACACGCGCCGGATCGAAGTGCGACAAGTACACGATGATTGAAGACTTCTACCCCACCATTCTCGAAATGGCTGGCGTAAACAAGTACAAGACCGTGTC
This sequence comes from uncultured Prevotella sp., assembly GCA_900550035.1. Lineage (GTDB taxonomy): Bacteria > Bacteroidota > Bacteroidia > Bacteroidales > Bacteroidaceae > Prevotella. Next base: position 1,692 of record URQS01000053.1, read on the forward strand.
ACCTATAGACGGTAAGTCGTTCGTACCGATGCTGCGCGAGACGGGCGACACGTCGAAAGGCCGTGCACTGGTGTGGAACTTCCCCAACATCTGGGGCAACAACGGACCCGGCATCAACCTCAACTGCGCCATACGCAAGGACGAGTGGAAGCTGATATACTACTACGACACGGGGCGCAAGGAACTCTTCAACATTCCTGCCGACATCAGCGAGCAGCACAATGTGGCTGCCGAACACAAGGACATCGTGAAGCGTCTGTCGCGCGAACTGGGCGAATATCTGCGCCGCGTAGATGCACAGCGACCCACGTTCAAATCTAACGGAAAGCCATGTCCATGGCCCGATGAGGTGTAAAACAGCATCATAACAAGCGCATAAAGTTACTATTTGCTTCGAATTGTCGAATAAATTTTATAATTTTGCACCCTCGATAGGATATAAATTATAAAAAGACATGTCACAAGAAAGAGTAAACTTCGGAAGCAAACTGGGAATGATTCTCGCAACGGCGGGTTCGGCGGTAGGACTGGGCAACGTATGGCGTTTTCCATACATGACCGGTCAGAACGGCGGAGCCGCCTTTATACTTATATATATAGCGTGCGTGCTGGTGCTCGGCATACCCTGCATGATGAACGAATTCATCATAGGCCGCCACGGAGCAGCCAATACGGGACGCGCCTACGGCGAGATGGGCACTGCAAAGGCATGGCGGTTGGTGGGCTGCATGAGCGTGCTCACCGGATTCATCATCACGAGCTACTATGCAGTAGTGTCGGGATGGTGTCTGCAATACATCTTCGCCTCGGCATTCGGCGAGCTTAACGGCAATCCGCAGTACATCACCCAATACTTCCAGGAGTTCTCCGCTTCGCCCATACGTCCCGTATTCTGGACGGTGGCGATACTCGCGCTGACCCACTTCGTTATAATACACGGAGTGCGCAGCGGCATAGAGCGTGCATCAAAGATGATGATGCCGTCGCTGTTTGTGCTGCTCGTAGTGGTGGTAATAGGCTCGTGCATGCTGCCCGGAGCCGGTAAGGGCGTGGAATTTTTGCTGCGTCCCGACTTTTCACGAATGGACTCAGGCGTATTTCTTGCCGCTATGGGCCAGTCGTTCTATTCGCTCAGCATCGGCATGGGCTGCATCTGCACCTTCGCAAGCTATTTTTCGCGCAAGGCCAACCTCATGAAGTCGGCTGTCAACATCGTTGCCATCGACACACTCATAGCCATTATGGCAGGATTGATGATTTTCCCAACCGCCTTTTCGGTTGGAGTCAATCCCGATTCAGGTCCGTCGCTGATATTCATCACGCTCCCCAACGTTTTCAAGGAAGCTTTTGCCACGATGCCGATAATAGGCACCGTGATAGCCATCATGTTCTATGTGCTGCTGTCGCTGGCTGCGCTGACGTCGCTCATCTCGCTCCACGAGGTGTCGACAGCATTCTTCTACGAAGAGCTGCACACCACACGCAAGAAGGCAGCAACGCTCGTCACGGTGTCGCTGTGCGTGTTAGGTGCCCTGTGTTCGCTGTCGATAGGAGGCAGAGACTGGCTCGTGATAGGAGGCAAATCGCTGTTCGACCTCTTCGACTTTGTCACCGGACAGATAATGCTGCCCATAGCCGGATTCCTGACATGTATATTCATGGGATGGGTAGTGCCGCGCCAGACCGTCAAGGACGAGTTCACCAATTGGGGAACCCTGCGCTCTACGCTCTTCGGCGTGTACATACTGCTAATACGCTACGTATGCCCCGTGTGCATCGTAGCCATCTTCCTCAACCAATTCGGCATAATCTAACACCATGAGCAATAATTCAAGAGCAGGCTTCGCCACCAAATTCGGGGCGGTGCTTGCAACGGCAGGCTCGGCAGTGGGCCTCGGCAACGTGTGGCGCTTCCCGTATATGACGGGCCACGACGGCGGCGCTGCGTTCATACTCGTATATATAATATGTGTACTCATGCTCGGAATACCGGGCATGATAAGCGAGTTTATCATCGGCAGACACGCCGGATCGAACGCTGCACGAGCCTATCGCCGCCTGGCATCGGGCAAGTGGTGGATGCTGGTGGGCGTGATGGGCGCCATCACCTCAATGATAATACTCGGATTCTACGCCGTCATAGCCGGTTGGTGTCTGCAATATCTGTATGCATCGCTTATGGGTGGCATCAACGGCGACGCTGCCTACGTGGCTGAATACTTCAAGGAATTCACCACCGACCCGATCATGCCAGCCGTATGGACGGTTGCATTCATCGTGCTGACACACCTCGTTGTGGTGAAGGGCGTGCGCAGCGGCATCGAGAAAGTGTCCAATCTGCTCATGCCGACACTGTTCATACTGCTCATCATCATCGTCATTGCCTCGTGCATGTTGCCCGGAGCGTGGCGCGGCGTTGACTTCCTGCTCAACCCCGACTTCTCGAAGATGAACCACAACGTATTCCTTGACGCACTGGGTCAGGCATTCTTCTCGCTGTCGCTGGGCACGGCGTGCCTGTGCACATACGCTTCGTACTTCAAGCGCAGCGCCAACCTCTCGAAGACGGCTTGCCAGATAGCGTTGATAGACATGCTTGTGGCGATACTTGCCGGACTCATGATATTCCCCGCAGCCTTCTCCGTAGGCATCAACCCCGACTCGGGTCCGTCGCTGATATTCATCACTCTGCCCAACGTTTTCCACGAAGCGTTCGGCTCAATGCCCGTCATAGGCTACGTGATAAGCGTGCTGTTCTACATGCTGCTGGCACTGGCTGCACTCACGTCGACCATTTCCATGCACGAGATAGGCACCGCCTTTCTGTACGAAGAGCTGCACGTGTCGCGCCGAACGGGTGCCACTATCGAGACCGCAATATGCAGCGTGATAGGTATAATGTGCGCGCTGTCGTGCGGAGCGTCCGATGCGTTCGTGTTCAACGGCAAGTCGCTGCTCGACTGCTGCGACTTCTTCACAGCGCAGATACTCATGCCTCTGGGCGCTTTCCTTACAAGCGTACTAATAGGATGGATTGTTCCGCGCCGTATGGTACACCGCGAGTTCACCAACAGCGGCACCGTCTCGCGCCACGTATGGCGCATCTACCTTTTCGCCGTGCGCTTCGTGTGCCCGATATGCATCATAGCAGTATTCCTGCATCAGGCAGGAGTGATATAAAACTTTTCCAGTTGAAAGTTGAGAGTTGAGAGTTGAGAGTTATGATATGCCTGTGAGAGTGGCTTGTAAATGACGACATCCGCCATCTGGACATGCTCTTTGTCGCTCTTTTGCTTCTATATGTAGAATAATTATGTTACCTTTGTATTCCTCTATGGACATCAATCAAAAATATACGGATTTGCTGAAAAAGCAGATTGAAAGCGTCAAGAAAGAATGTAGATACTTGGAATTCAAGTCCAATTATCAAGAAGCAGACAAACTGGGTAGATATATCTCGGCTTTGTCTAATGGTGCATGTCTTGACCATCAAGACTATGCCTATCTATATTTTGGTGTGGATGACGAGACACTTGAGGTGAAAGGTACTACGTTTGACTGTTCGAAAGTAAAAGCCCAGGGCAACGAAGCCTTGGAACTATATTTGAGGCGTATGGTTGTGCCCAAGTTGAATTTCTCAATCGTAGAGTTCGAATATGAAGGGAATATGCGTGTTGTCTTGTTCAAGATTCCTGCGGCAGTCAATGAACCGACAACTTATAAGCAAAAGCCCTATATCCGTGTGGATAGTCATGTAACAGACCTGACTCCTTATGTGGATTGGATGCGCCAGATATATGTGTCGAAGATAGATTGGTCGGCACAAATCATAGAAGATGCGACATTGGAAGACCTTGATGCAGAGGCAATAATAACAGCAAGAAAAGGATTTGCCGAGAAATTTCCTCAGTTTGCTGAAGATATGGTAGATTGGTCTGACGCTGTTTTTCTTGACCGTGCAAACTTGACGCAAGATGGGATGGTGACACGTGCGGCAATGCTGCTTGTCGGCAAGAAGGAAAAGGCTTATAAGTTGGGGCATATAGCCCAAATTGTATGGAAATGCTATCAAGGCGACAAGACCTTTGGCGACATCTTTACTATACCGTTTATCAAGAGTACAACAGAAGTGTTAGGATGTATCCGTAACTATCGTTTCAAGATTTATCCCAACAACTCTTTGATTCCTGCAGAGGTATGGAAGTATGATACTCGTAGTATATTGGAGGGCATGCATAATTGTATCTTGCACCAAGATTACGTATGTAACGAACGTATCCTTGTTATAGAAGACGATGATAAACTGACATTTGAGAATGCTGGCAGTTTCTATGAAGGTGATTACGAGGAATATATCATGGGGCAGAAAACACCAAAACGTTATCGAAATCCGTTTTTAGCAAAAGCTATGGATAATGTCAAGATGATAGATTCTAAGGGCTATGGTATTCATAATATGTTTGTCAGACAGAAAGAGCGTTACTTGCCTATGCCTAATTATGATGAGTCGGATGACTCACACGTAATTATGCAATTGCCAGGAACGGTGATGGACGAGAAGTACAGTCTTATGTTAATGGAAAATTCTGATATAGGTTTGACAGAGGCAGTATTGCTTGATCAAGTCCAAAGAGGTAAGCCCATCAATGATAATGCAATTGATTTGTTGAGAAAGAAGCATCTCATTGAAGGCAGAAAACCGCATCTGTTTGTTGCGAAGGAGTTAGCGAAAAATACAGGCAAGAAAGTAGAATATTCTAAGCATAAGGGACTTGAAGCAAAGTCTTGTGAAAGTTTATTGCTTAATACCATCAAAGAGCACGGTATATTATCACGTACAGAGATAGATGCTTTGTTGTGGAATGTTGTCTCTGATCAATTAGATGATAAACAAAAGAAGTCAAAAATAGGAAACATATTGACTAATCTAAGAAAGAGAAATCTGATAGAAAATGAAACTATGGGTAATATTTCTAAGTGGTCGCTCGTAAAGACGGAAAAATAAGAGCGGTTTAAGAGCGATTTAAGAGCGAAAAGTTAATGCGTTTGAATGAAAATCCTTGAGAATCAGTTATAATTCGCTCTTAAATTACTTGAAACTTTCGAACGATTTAAGAGCGATGTTACAAACAAATGTTTACAAGAAAAACGACTTTATTACAAGAAGATGGACATACAAGGATATATCATAGACCGCCATAAGCAAACATTCCGCCACCTTGGCGGTTGCTGAATGCGCATATATGTTGAGCCAATCTGTCAGTCGTTGTTGACAGATTGCTCTTCCAATCGAGTTAACTTAGTTCATGTGGAATAGGCGTTAAACTCGCCTTTAATATGTCTATAGCTTTATCTTTCCAATTCATATTATTTTTTTCTAACTGAATTTACTTTGCAAATAGAAACCTACTGAATATCAGCTGTTTACAGAAACTCGGAATTTACTTTGCAAATAAAAATCTGTTTCTTTATATCTCTTAAAACGAGGTCAGTTTATCTTTATTGCCAGTAGATTCCAAAAGTTGCTCCAAGGTTATGAAGTATGACTCATTCTTATAAGGAATAGTCAAGGAGTCCTACTGGAAGAAATAAGGACAATACGGACTTATAATCAATGGGTTGAGTTCTATTCATGACGCAAAGATAAACAATAATATTGAATTGTTAAAAACGCAACAATATTATTTGATCCATTATTTGATCCCCCTCAACTCTAAATTATCAACCATATACAACAAATAAGCCTCGCAAATCTTTCGACTTGCGAGGCTTTTCTTTTGCGCTTCAAGATGGACTTGAACCAACGACCCCCTGATTAACAGTCAGGTGCTCTAACCAACTGAGCTATTGAAGCATTATGTATGATTTTGAAAATTGCGCTTCAAGATGGACTTGAACCAACGACCCCCTGATTAACAGTCAGGTGCTCTAACCAACTGAGCTATTGAAGCATTATATCTCTGCAATCTTGTTTTCTTGATTGCGGGTGCAAAGTTAGTGGTATTTTTTATTTTCACCAAACTTTTTGCAAGAAATTTTCGCAAATTATGTGATTTTTCTTTGTCAATACGTAAAATCAGGTACAAAACGAGTGTTTTGTGAGGTTTATGTATTACTTTTGCATCAGTCTATTGACATATACATATTATTAATAAAGCAACATTATACAAACACAATATGCACTTACGCAAATACACCAAAACGATGCGCAGCCTGATGCTGATGGCACTCATGGCTGTGGCTATGCCAATACTGGCACAGAACACCAGCGACCACAACTTCCGCGTGGCAAAGAACCTTGACATTTTCAACGCCATCTACCGCAACCTCGACTTGATGTACGTCGACTCGCTCGACGCCGACAAGACCATCGGAACGGCTATACGCTCGATGATGCGCTCGCTCGACCCGTACACCGACTACTTCCCCGAGGACAAGGCGGCTGAATACAAGCAGATGATGACGGGCAAATATGCGGGCATCGGCTCGATAATAAGCTATAGCTTCACACGCAAGCGCGTCATCATAAACGAGCCTTACGAGGGTATGCCGGCAGCCGAAGCCGGACTGAAGAAGGGCGACATCATTCTGAGCATCGACGGCGAGTCGATGGCTGAGAAGAGCACTGCCTACGTAAGCGACCACCTGCGTGGCGAGCCTGGCACAACAATGGTGATGAAGATTGAACGTCCGTCGACGGGCAAGAAGATGACCGTCAAGGTGCAACGCAAAGCCATTCAGATGCCCTACCTGCCCTACTACGGTATGCAGAAGGACGGTATCGGATATATCAACTACAACCAATATGTAGAGAACAGCGCCAAGGACGTGCGCCGCGCATTTATCGACCTGAAGAAGCAGGGCATGAAGGGACTGGTGCTCGACCTGCGCAACAACGGTGGAGGCTCGGTGCAGGAAGCCCTGCAGATTCTGAACATGTTCCTACCGAAGGGCAAACATCTGCTCTCGATGAAGGGTAAGGTGAAGAACGCCAACAGCAGCTACAACACTACGGTAGAACCGATTGACACCGTGATGCCTATCGTGGTGCTCGTAAACGAGGCTACTGCCAGTGCCAGCGAGATAACGAGCGGAACGCTGCAGGACTACGACCGCGCCGTAATTATGGGTACACGCACCTACGGCAAGGGTCTGGTGCAGATACCTAACGTGTCGCTGCCATATAACGGCAAGCTGAAGCTGACCACTGCAAAATATTACATTCCATCAGGCCGCTGCATCCAGGCACTGCGCTACAAGCACACTGACAACGGATATGTAGCCGAGAACGTGCCCGACTCGCTCACCCATGAGTTTCGCACTGCTGCCGGACGCATAGTGCGCGACGGCGGTGGCATCAAGCCCGATATAGAGGTGAAGCCCGACTCGCTGCCCAACATCGCCTTCTATCTCTCGCGTGTGGACACTACCGACATTCTGCTCAACTACGAGATTGACTACATAGCCGCCCACCCCACTGTGGCAAGTCCTAAGGACTTCGAACTGTCGGATGCCGACTACGAGCAATTCAAGCAGCGTGTGATAAAGAGCGGTTTCACATACGACCAGGTGAGCGAGAAGATACTCAAGGAACTGGAGAATCTGGCTCGCTTCGAGGGCTACTACGACGACGCAAAACCTGAGTTTGAGGCTCTGCGACAGAAGCTGAAGCACAATATAGCCAAGGACCTCGACTATCCGTACAACAAACAGAAGATAAAGGAAATGATTGCTGCCGACATAATGGCTGCATACTACTTCGAAAAGGGTTCGCTCGAAAACTCACTGCGCAACGACAAGCAGTTTGCCGAAGCCGCACGTCTGCTCGGCAACCCAGAGGAATACCAAAAGCTGTTGCAACCGAAGAAAAAATAGGAGGGTGTGTCAAAATAGAAGTTAAAAGAAGTTTGGGCTTCGCCCGAAGTTAACAGAAGTTAGCGGACATATGTATAAATTGCTGAAAATAAAGCATTTGTCTGTTAACTTCCATCCATCGTAGATGGATTAACTTCTTCTTAACTTCCTCTAACTCCTATTTTGACACACCCTCAGTTGAGAGTTGAGAGTTGAGAGTTATGATATGTATTGTTTTGTAATAATTTTTAGCTATATATAGCTTTAAAAGGTAATCATAACTCTCAATTCTCAACTCTCAACTCTCAATTCTCAACTCTCAGTTCTCAATTCTCAATTAGAAACACTCTCACGCCATTCTGTTGGATTCGATCTATATACCTTCTTGAAGCATTGTGAGAAGTAGCGCGGCGAATTGAATCCGTATTTGTATGCCGCATTGGCTATCGTTGACGTAGGATTATCGCGCAGATAGTCGGCAGCACGTGAGAGGCGCTGCTTAATCAGATATTCATTTGGAGTCATACTGGTAATAGCCTTGAACTTCGTGAAGAAGCTCGTGTGGCCTATCAGCAACTGGCGCGCCATATCGTCGACCGAGAAGTCGGAATCGGAGATATGCTCGTTGACAATTTCGTCGCAACGCTGCATGAATTCGCGGTCGAGCTTATTGACAGCAAACTGCTGAGCCTCAGCCATACGCATATTGTCCTTAGCGAAGCGTTGCTGCAGAAGCGAGCGCATGCGCAGCAATGCCGCAACACGTGCAAGCAGCACCGAGGGATTGAACGGCTTAGCCACATAGTCGTCGGCACCGCAGCGCAGTCCCTCCACCTCATGCTCCGACGCACTCATGGCGGTGAGCAGAAGCACCAACGTGTGGCTCACAGATATGTCGTTCTTTATAGCCTTGCACATCTCCATTCCATCCATTACGGGCATCATCACATCGCTCACCACAATGTCGGGCGACTCGGCACGTGTAAAGTCGAGTCCCTCCTTGCCGTTGTGGGCAACGACGACATGATACAAAGGCGAGAAGATATCGCGCAGCGTGGCGAGCAACTCGTCGTTGTCCTCCACAACAAGTACCTTCGCCATGCCTTCGTTCGCAACTGCCTCTTCTGCCACCATTGGCTCGTCAATCGGAGCCTCAACCGACTCTATCTCGTCAGCGGCAAACAGTGTGCTGTCCTTGCACAGCTGCACGACAAACACCGAACCATATCCTTCGGAACTGACAACATTGATAGTGCCATGATGACGCTCAACGATGTTCTTGACAAGCGCCAATCCGATGCCAGTGCCACGTGTAGCCACTGCCTTGGTCTGACCTTTGTTGGCCTGATAGAAGCGGTCGAAGATGCGGTCGATGTCGGCAGAGGCAATACCTACACCATTGTCAATGACACGCAACATGGCATGACGGTCGTCCTGGTCGAGCTGCACTTCGATAGTGCCCGTCTGCTGACTGACGTACTTGAAGGCATTGGACACAAGATTGTACACCACCTTCTGCATCTGGCGCTGGTCGAACCAGCACTCTATGCGTGGCGACGTAGACGAGAACGTGAAGGTGATAGACTTGGTGCGCGCCATATCGTCAAACGCCATCGTGATGTCCTTGACAAACTCCACGAGGTCGTGCTTGCCCACACTCAGATGGGTGTAGCCCTGCTCCATCTTGCGGAAGTCGAGCAGTTCGTTGACGAGTTCGAGCATCATGCTCGCATTCTGATTGACACTCTTCAGGCTTCGGGCTATGGCGGTGCTCTTCTGTACATTCTGCATCACATAGTCGAGCTTGGCAATGATGAGCGTGAGCGGCGTGCGGAACTCGTGCGATATGCTCGTGAAGAACTGCAACTTTGCCTTGTTGAGAGCCTCCTCGTTCTGACGGTCTTTCTTCTCGATGGCGAGCGACGTCTCAAGCAGCAGCTGTGAGCGCTTGAAATAGTAGAACGCATATACAAGACCTAAGAATATGGCAATGTATATGATATATGCCAAGGTAGAGAGGTAGAACGGCGGGCTTACCTTCAATTTCAAAGCCAACTTCTCCACGTCGCCTTCGGTCTGCCATGTAGATGGCTTCATTCGTACCTCAAGCGTATAGTTGCCGGCAGGTAGTTTCGGATAGGATATGCTGTGGCCAGTAGTGGTATACCATGTATTGTCGTAGCCACGCAACCGGTACTCGAAAAGCGGCTGGTTGAAGCTGCGTGTATAGTTGTCGGTGGCAAAGCCGAATGTAATATTGTTCTGGTCGTGGTTGAGGTGTATCTCGTCGGTGAGATAGACAGCCTTGTCGAGAATGTCGGTGCCGTCGCCAGGCAGACATTCCTTGCCATTGATGTAGAGACGCGAGAAATACAGACGGCCGTGCGTACGTGTAGCAAGCAGTCGGCTTACGTCCATAGCCACCATTCCATTAGTGCCACCCACCAATATGGTATTTCCGACTGCAAACAATCCACAGCCACGATTGATGCCAATAAGGGGGAAGTCGTGCGAGAACTCGACATTACGGAAGGAGTCGTCGGTGGTATTGAGCACGCCAATGCCATGCTCGGTGCTATATATCAGCTGTTTGCCCACATTGGCAAAGGCATAGCAGAAGTTGCTCATAATGTCGCTGTTGTCGGTGTCGAACACCTGAAACGTATGTTTCTTCTCGTCGAGGCGGTATATTCCGCCGCCTACCGACGCTACATAGATGCGACCATTGCTGTCCTCGCGGATATCAGTGAATCCCACTTCGCCCAATCCTGCCTTGCCTGCCTCATAATAGCGCAGCACACGGCGCGACTGCACCGAAATCTTGTACAGTCCCGACCCATCTGCCGCCCACAGATAGCCACGACGGTCGGTATAGATGCGACGCTCGCCATAATCATTCAGTTGAGGGATGAGTTCCTCCACCTTGTACGTGTCGGGGTTGAGCATCCACAATCCGCCGAGCGTGGTGAAGAGCACACGGTCGTGCCATCGGGTCATGTCGACGATGCGATTGCCCGAACGCTTCGCCTCCTCAGGATAGAGAGAGAGCAGATTGGTGAACTTGCCGCTCTTGATGTCGAGCACCGACACTCCACCCATATACGTACCTATATATAGACGGTCGCGCGAGGGTTCGTAGACAATATCCTTCAGATTGTTCTGTGGCAGCGAATTGGCATTGTTGCCCGTCATATAGTAGGTCACGGTATGAGTGGCGTGGTCGATGCGGTTGAGTCCGCCGCCCTCAGTACACACCCATATATCGCCACGCTTGTCGATGGTGATATGTCCCACAAACGGATTGGACAAGCAGTTGGGGTTGTTGATATCAGCCGCATAGAACTTGAACGAGTCGTTGTCGGAAGTGAAATAGTTCACTCCGCCATAATAAGTACCAGCCCAGATAGTGCCCTCGCTGTCTCTGACAAGCGGAAACACCGACTGGTGGCTTATGCTCTGCGAATTGTTGGTGTGGATATATACATTGAATGTACCAGTTGTGGGGTCGAAACGGTTGAGACCCAAGAAGGTGCCAATCCATATATAGCCGTTGCTATCCTCGGTAATCTCACGCACGCTGTTGCTGCTGATATGATTCTGTGTGCGCCAATCCTTGTTGTGCTGCACGGCATTGTTGTTCTCAGCCTTGGCAGTGTTTTCATCGACCGAGAATTGCGTGGTAGTGCCGTCGGACGCAATGCGATAGCATCCACGGTCGCGCGATGATGCCCAAATGTTGCCATGCGAATCCTGGAAGATGTATTCGATATAAGGTCCGCTGAGTCGGGGTGTCAATCTCCGGGTCTTCGTAGACAACGTGTATAGACCGTTGACTGCAGCAACCCAAACCGTGCCACGACGGTCGATGTAGATGGCATTGGGACGGGCACCCTCCGTTGAAGCAATGACTTTTGTCGTCTTGTCGGCTATGCGATAAGAGTAGAGATGGCCTTTACGAGCATAGTAGAGATGGCCCGCATGACACGCAAGAGCCGACACACCGTCGGGAACAATCACTTTGCTGCCTTGGGTCAGATAGTCGATGGCTACGACCGAACGGCCGAGAATAAAATAGACATTGCCGTTGTCGTCGCCACAAATACGTCGCACTTCGATATTGTGCGGATTCATGCCGCGAAACTTCTTTATAGCCGTAACCGTATTGCCGTCGAATATATTTACGCCCTCCTCAGTGCCAAACCACATACGTCCAAGACGGTCTTGATAAATCGACAATACGGACAATTGCGACAGTCCATCCGGCATCGACAGATGGCGGAAACGCATGGCTTGGATATTGAGAGCGAATAAGCAGACAATTAGTATTAGTAATAATCGTTTTATAAACCTAATGTATAACATTGTATAATTTTATGGTTGTAGTGGGCGTAAAATTACAACTTTTAAACTAAACAAACAAAAGTATACTTTCAAAATTTTCACACAACCTATTATTGCTGTATAAAAAGCGTGCTAAATGGGGGACGACATATAAATAATCATTAGATTCGCAACGTAAAAGACACTCATTATTAGCAGGATGGCAGTATTAGTTAAATAACAAGATACGTACGAAAAATACATACAAAAAGTATAATTATATACGGCATTGATGCTTTATTTATTCTAAATTTGCAACCGAAAAATATAATTTACCTAAAACAACCGGTGAGCCCCAAAGCACACACAACAACTGAAATTAGAGTACACTACAACTGAAGTAAGAGTACACTACAACTGAAATAAAATTATACTAAATCTGAAATAAAAACCCAAACAAAAGATCTATGCACAAATCAAATCTTTTACTGAAAGGCTTGATGCTTGGTGTTACAGCCAGCATGTATCCAGCATTTGGAAATGCAACTGCCACGTCGCCGGCAACAAACAATGTTGCCAACGTACAGCAGGAGTCTACAACCGTTACGGGTATCGTCCTTGACGATATGGGCGAGCCAATCATTGGCGCCACTATCAAGATTAAGGGACAGGACACCGTAGGCACCATTACATCTATTGATGGCGATTTCACACTGAAAGGCTTGAAGAAGGGCCAGACACTCGTAATCAGCTACATCGGATTCCAGACACAGGAGGTGAAGTACAACGGCGAGAAGTCGCTCAAGGTAACTCTCAAGTCCGACTCAAAGAGCCTCAACGAAGTTGTCGTTGTAGGTTACGGCACACAGAAGAAGGTGAACATGTCGGGTGCTGTTGCATCCATCAATATGGACGAGCTGACTGAGAGCCGTCCCGTCACCAACGTTTCGCAGGCCCTCGCAGGTCTGGCTGCCGGTGTAAACGTTTCATCGGGCAGCAACCGTCCGGGCGATGACAACGCATCAATCCTTGTGCGTGGTCAGGGTACACTCAACTCATCGGCACCTCTTATCATCATCGACGGCGTAGAGCAGGGCATCAACACCGTTAACCCGCAGGATATTGAGTCGGTATCAGTATTGAAGGATGCTGCCTCGGCTTCTATCTACGGTTCGCGTGCTGCCAACGGTGTTATCCTTATCACCACAAAGAAGGGTAAGTCGGGCAAAATCAAGGTAGACTACAACGGATACGTATCGTTCCAGTCAATACGCAAGACGCTGACTCCGGTGTCAAACTATGCCGACTACATGGAACTTATCAACGAGGGCTACTACAACTCTAACCCTAAGTCGGGCAAGAACCAGTACTTCTCAGAAGAAAAGATCGCTGAATGGCGTAATGGCAACGACCCTCTGAAATATCCTAACACCAACTGGATTGACGAGACATTCAAGCCGTCGACATCGACCAACCACGTAGTATCACTCAGCGGCGGTAGCGACAAGATTCGCTTCTACGGCTCGTTCGGATACATGAACAACCCTGGCGTTTTGGAGAATGCCGGTATGAAGAAGTACACCGTACGCCTCAACATGGACGCCGACGTGACATCATGGCTCAACATCGGCATGCAGATTGGTGGCTACGTGAGCGACCTGGAACCGGGTGCTGAGGAGATTGACAACATCTTCACATATACAGCGGCTACAACTCCGGGTATGGTATTCCGCGCTCCCGACGGACGCTACGGTGCAATGAACAACAGCGAGGACAGCGGCCAGTGTGCCAACAATAACCCGCTCATCCGTCTTAACAAGTGGGCAGGTCAGGACCGCAAGAACAACGTGCGTCCACGCTTCACTGCCACATTGAAGCCGTTCAAGGGCTTCTCGCTCACCGGATCGTACAGCTACGAATTCCTCGACCGCGAGACTCACCGCAAGCCGGTATTCCTCGATGCATACAACTTCCTTACCGACGAGCAGACTTGGACCAACCGCGGCAAGACATCAATAAAATATACCGACAGCAAGATAGAACGCTACTTCAACGACCTCGTGGCACGCTACGACACCAAGCTGTTCAAGAACAACCTCGCAATCGGTGCTATGGCAGGTCTCTCTAACGAACTATACCGCTCGAAGAATTTCTCGGCAACACGCCAGGACCTGACCGACCTCTCAATGGACGTTATCAACGGCGCTACCGGCGAGTCGACATCATCAGGCTCAAGCACAGAGTGGGCTATGCGCTCATTCTTCGGCCGACTGAACCTCAACTGGCAGGAGAAGTACCTCTTCGAGTTCAACCTCCGTGCCGACGGTTCGTCACGCTTCTCTAAGGACAACCGTTGGGGCTACTTCCCGTCAGCATCAGCAGCATGGCGTATCGACCAGGAGAAGTTTATGGAAGGCGTATTGGGTGGCAACCTGAGCAACTTGAAGCTTCGCGTATCGTACGGTGCACTGGGTAACAACTCAGTAGGCAACTACGACTACCAGTCGCTCTACACCACAAGCGGCAACAACTACGTGCTCGGCAACCTTATGGTACCTGGTCTTGCACTTGCAGCTATCTCTAACGCCAACCTTACATGGGAGTCGACCAAGGTGTTCAACGTAGGTCTTGACTTCGGATTCTTCAACAACCACCTGACCGGTACTATCGACTTCTTCAACAAGAAGACTACTGGCATCCTTATCAACCTCCCGGCTCCGGGCGTACACGGTACAACAGCACTGCCTAAGCAGAACAGCGCTGAGGTGACCAACAAGGGTATTGAGTTCACACTCGGATGGCAGGACAAGATAGGCGACTTCACCTATGGTGCAAACGCCAACTTCGCTTACATCACAAACAATGTAGACAAGTTCAAAGGCAAGGACAAGGGCGGCATGTCAATCAGCGGCGCCAACCTCATCTGGGAAGGCCACAGCATCAACTCACAGTATCTGATGCGCGTAGACCGAATCCTGCAGACCGACGAGGACATGAAGATTGTAGACGGAATGATTGCCAAAAATCCTAACGCATTCAAGGCACTTGGCAAGCCCCAGAAGGGCGACTTCCTCTACAAGGATATCGACGGCGACGGTTGCATCACTCTTATGGATAAGGAAATCGTGAGCGACGGCACCAACCCGAAGTTCACATTCGGCCTCAACCTCAACGCTGCATACAAGGGCTTCGACGTTTCGGCATTGCTTCAGGGACAGCTCGGCATCAAGACATTCTGGATGAACGATGCATACAACACTCCTACCGTGCGCTATGGCTACCAAATCAACAAGGAAGTAGCAGACGGCCGCTGGTATGAAGGTCGCACCGACGCCAAGTATCCACGTCTGATACAGTATCAGGACACACGCAACACCAAGCCCAGCGACTTCTATCTGCAGGACCGCTCATTCCTGAAGATACGCAACATCCAGTTCGGCTACACCGTTCCGCAGAACCTCACACAGATGGTACATGTACAGCGAGTACGTGTATACTGCAGCTTGGAGAACTTCTTCACATTCACAAGCTTCAAGGGCTTCGACCCAGAAGTAAGCGGAATGAACTATCCTACAATGAAGCAGTGCACACTGGGTCTTAACATTTCATTCTAACCATTAAGCGAAAATTCATTATGAAAAAGATAACAATATTATCAGCAGCACTTGCCTTGACAATGTCTCTGACAGGTTGCTACGATCTGGATAGATATCCTACCGACAAGCTCTCTTCAGGCACTTACTTCAAGACTGAAGACCATGCAAAGTCGGCAATGATGGGCGTATACAGCCGTATGCAGGCCGACCACGTATTCGGACTGAAATTCTCTATGGACGTACTGGGCGGTATAGCTATGGGCTACGACAACCAGTCGTTCCAGAAGTTTGCCCGCGGCACTTACGATATGGCAGATACATGGGTGAACTACCGCTGGACCAACCTCTACGAATCAGTAGCACGTGCCAACATCGTAATCCGCAACGTTGACAACTGCAACATGAGCGACCAACTCAAGGCTCAATACAAAGCTGAGGCACGATTCATGCGCGCCCTCTTCTACAACGAACTGCTCAACTACTTCGGCGGTGTGCCTCTGTACGACGAGACCACCGACGTTACTACAGAATATTCTGAAATGAAGAAGCCACGCAGCAGTGCCGACGATGTTCGCAAGTTCATTATCGACGACTTGAACGAGGCATACAATGTGCTGCCACAGTCGTGGGAGTCGGCCGACTACGGACGCGCTACGAAGTTTGCTGCACGTGCTCTTATGGGCAAGATATATCTCTACAACAAGCAGTATACAGAAGCCAAAGAGTGCTTTAAGGATGTAATCGAGCACGGTGGCTACGAGCTGTACAACGACTACGCCGGACTCTTCCTCCCCGGAGGTGACGAGAGCAAAGAGATGATTTTCGCCATTCAGAACATGGGTGGCGTAGGTACCGACTACGGCATGCCAATGTGCTTCTATATGGGTTCACGCGCATCATACGGTTCGTGCTGGAACAACGTGATGGTAGCTACAACATTCGCCGACTCGTACGAGTGGAAGGACGGACGCCAGTTCAGCTGGAAGGAATTCTTCAAAGACGACCCCGTAGCCAAAGACTACGAAACCAACGACGCAACAAAGAAGAAGGTATTCAACTCTACTATCAAGGCTTCGAAAGTGGCTGCCTACACTCCGTACAAGGAGAAACTGCAGCAGATGTATGCCGACCGCGACCCACGTATGACTGCATCGCTCATCACTCCGTACAGCAGCTATTTGGGATGGTACAAGAACAAGGTGGCTCCAAGCGAATTCGTTCTGCCTACAAAGGGTCTTAACGACGGCAACGGCGTAATCCGTGTAAACGGAAACTACAACTGCTACTTGTGGCGCAAGTTCGTTCCGGAAGGCGATATGGACGGTGCAATGAACAACCGTGCCGATACTCCTATCAACTTCCCACTTATCCGCTACGCCGACGTACTGCTGATGATGGCAGAGTGTGAGTGGGGATTGAACAATGATGCCGTTGCTATTGATTATATCAACCAAGTACGCCAGCGTCCATCGGTTGATATGCCTGCACTGACATGGCAGGGTGAGGAAAGCCCAGTAAACGTGAAGACTCACGAGGAAGTATTCACACGTCTGCGCCATGAGCGTGCCGTAGAGCTTGCAGCCGAAGGACAGAGCTTCGACGATATGAAGCGTTGGGGACTGCTCGAAACTCTTAACGGCAAGCCTGAGAAGGAAATTACCGGTACAATACGCTACACTCACGGTGTTTCAAGCCGCGACTATCTCTGGCCTATCCCGTCAGGCGAACGCGAAAAGAATCCTGAGCTCACCCAGAACCCTGGTTGGGGTGAGAACTAAAGCTGATTGAAACAACACGAATGATCGGTTTTTATAAAATAGTATTTAGGTAAATAATGAAAGGCTGACGGAAGTTATACTATAGCAGGATAACTTCTGTCAGCCTTTTGTTTTAGCAGAAACTCACGTAATATGAAAAAAGTCATTTTAATATTAGCTGTATTTGCCGCCTCGCTGATGGGTGCAAATGCCTACGAGAAGCGCGACTTGCTGCAACGCTCTGCTACAGAGACAGAGGTTAAAGCCAGTCTTGTGATGGACCAGAAGTGGGTGCCCTACCCTGCCTACTCTGACCGCAATGGTTGGAGCAATCTGCTTGGCGACTATCGCGAGGACATTATAAAGACAGGCGAAAAATGTCTCGACTACAAGTGGGAGGTGGTTAAGGCAAGCCAATATCTGGAGTTTGAGAAGTCGGGCAGCCGAGACATTATGGAGAAACCCAACAATCGCAACTCTACAGCATTCGGCAAATTGCTCATGGCTGAACTTGCTGAGGGCAAGGGACGATTCCTAACAGACATTATGGATGGCGTGTTCTACTTCTGCGAGCAGACCACATGGGCTGAGTCGGCCCACCTCGTGCGCTTCCAGAAGTCGGGACGCGCAATACCCGACTATCGCACCGATGTGCTCGAACTGAAGCAGGGTGGACTGGCACAGATGCTGTCGTGGACATACTACTTCCTACACGACCACTCGACAAGATAGACCCAATCATCTCTATGCGCTTGCGTCACGAACTGCAGAAGCGCGAACTCGACCCGTTCATCAACCGTACCGATTTCTGGTGGATGGCTTGGGACGAAAGTCCTACAGTATTCGTAAACAACTGGAATCCGTGGTGCAATGCCAACGCTCTGTTGTGCTACATGCTACTGGAGAACGACCGCGACAAGTTGGCTAAGGCTGTATACAAGTCGATGATTTCGGTAGACCGCTATCTCAACTACGTAAAGGCAGACGGAGCATGCGAGGAGGGTGCCACATATTGGGGTCACGCCTTTGGCAAGTTGTTCGACTATCTATCAGAGTTGCAGATGATAACTGGTGGCAAGGTGTCGCTCTTCAACAACAAGCTCGTTAAGGATATGGGCGAGTTTGTTGCCAAGTCGTACATAGGCAATGGCTATGCCGTGAACTTTGCCGACGCTTCGGCACACGTAAGCAATTATATGGCTTTGGTATACCGATGTGGCAAGGCATTAGGCAGCCGTGAAATGATGGACATGGCTGTAGACTGCTTCAAGGAGAAGCCTGAGTCGGTGCCTTCGGTATGGCTCGACACCTACAAGCAGATTGAGGCATTGAAGGTACTTAAAGAGATGAGCCAGGCTAAGGGCGGATATAAGGCAGACGCCTTCACATGGTATCCGCAGACTGAGTTCTGCTATATGCGCAATGCCGAAGCCTTCTTTGCAGGTAAGGGCGGATACAACGACGAGAGTCATAACCACAACGATATTGGCTCGTTTGTGCTCTACTACGACAATACACCAATAATGATTGACGCTGGTGTGGGCACGTATACACGCCAGACATTCTCGTCAGAGCGTTACAGCATCTGGACAATGCAGGGCAACTACCACAACATTCCGATGATTAATGGTGTGCCTGAGAAGTATGGCAAGAAATATAAGGCAACCAATGCACGCGCCGACCGCCGCTCTATGAGCTTCAGCGTGGAGCTTGCCAGCGCTTATCCTAAGGAGGCTTGTGTGGAAAGTTGGGTGCGATCATATCAGCTGAAAAAGGGCAAACTGACGGTAAGCGACAACTTCAAGCTGAGCCAAGCAAAGGCTGTCAACATCGTCAACTTCCTGACATGGGGCGACATCGACATAAGCAAGAAGGGCGTGGTAAACATCAGCGTCAAGGGCGTTAAGGCGCAGCTCAGCTACGATGCCAACACCTTTGAACCGTCAATAGAAACCATCGCGCTTACCGACAAGCGCCTCTCTGACGTATGGGGCAATAAAATATACCGCCTCTCGCTGAAGGCCAAGACCACAGCGAAAAGCGGCATATACAAGTATGATATAACCAAGAAGTAAAGAATTACATCAATTAGATATCCGTAACCGTGTCCCTTGAGATTTGTAAAGGGACACGTTTTATTCGTCAAAATTAAGTTCCAATTGCATAGCTCCCATCAGATTATAACTCATACGATGATACGGTGAAGGACCATGTTCACGGATTCCTTCTCGATGAGCTTTCGTAGGATAGCCTTTATTTTTCTGCCAATCATAGTATGGGTACTCATTGGCTATACTATCCATATATTCATCACGGAAAGTCTTGGCAAGAATGCTGGCAGCAGCTATCGATTGATACTTACCATCACCTTTTACTATGGTAGTATAAGGAAGGTCGTGATAAGGTTTAAAACGATTACCATCAACGATGACAGCCTCAGGACGAATTGTAAGTTGGTCAAGGGCGCGATGCATAGCAAGAAAACTAGCATTCAAGATATTAATCCTATCAATTTCTTCGGGAGTAACAACACCTACAGCCCAAGCCACAGCATCACGAACAATCTGGTCACGAAGTTCCTTACGACGCTTTTCCGTAAGTTTCTTCGAATCGTTAAGCAAAGGATTATCATAATCTTTTGGCAAAATTACTGCTGCAGCATAAACACTTCCTGCTAGACAACCACGACCGGCTTCATCACAACCTGCCTCTATAAGGTCTGTATAATAATGTGGCAAAAGATGAGTAGGGCTTTTTATCTTATTCATAAACAAAAATGAATAGCAATCTACATTTAAACAACTAAGAAAAAAGAAAGGCTGGTAGAACCATTCAGTTCAACCAGCCCTCATTTATTGAGATAAAGTCGATAATGCAAATTATTCAGCCTTTGCCTCTTCTGTAGCCTCAGTAGCAGGAGCCTCAACAGCCTCTGCAGACTTGCGGCTACGGCGAGTCTTCTTGCCAGCCTTAGCAGTCTTAGCCATGTTCTCGTCGAAGTCAACGAGCTCGATGAATGCGATAGCAGCAGCGTCACCCTTACGAGTACCGAGCTTGATAACGCGTGTATAACCACCGGGACGGTCACCAACCTTCTCAGCAACAGTGCTGAAGAGTTCCTTGATAGCATACTTGTTCTGGAGGTAGCTGAATACTACACGACGAGAGTTTGTGCTATCGTCCTTGCAGCGAGTGATCAGCGGTTCTACATACATCTTCAAGGCCTTAGCCTTAGCGAGAGTCGTAGTGATTCTTTTGTGCATAATCAGCGAGATAGCCATGTTAGCAAGCATAGCGTTACGGTGAGATGCAGTACGACCCAAATGGTTGAATTTCTTATTGTGTCTCATTTTGTTTTATTCTTTATCTAATTTGTATTGAGAAATATCAGTTCCAAACGACAGATTCAGACTCTCGAGCAAATCATCAAGCTCTGAAAGCGATTTCTTACCAAAGTTACGGAACTTCAAGAGGTCAGTCTTGTTGTACTGTACCAAGTCGCCAAGAGTTTCAACATCGGCAGCCTTGAGACAGTTAAGCGCACGAACCGAGAGGTTCATGTCGACCAACTTGGTCTTCAAAAGCTGACGCATATGCAGAACTTCCTCGTCGAACTCCTGATTGCCCTCGTGCTCTGGGCTTTCGAGAGTAATCTTCTCGTCGCTGAAGAGCATGAAGTGCTGGATGAGAATCTTAGCAGCTTCCTTGAGTGCGTCCTTCGGGTGAATGGAACCGTCCGTAGTGATTTCGAGCACGAGCTTGTCGTAGTCGGTCTTCTGCTCGACACGATAAGGCTCAACAGCGTACTTTACATTACGGATTGGGGTGTAGATAGAATCGATTGGAATTACGTTAACGTCAGTGCAGTATGCTCTGTTCTCATCAGCCGTAACATAGCCACGGCCCTTATTGATAGTCAGATCAATCTGCATAGAAGCTTTGACATCTAAATGACAAATCACCAAATCAGGGTTTAACACTTCAAATC
>URQS01000054.1 GCA_900550035.1 uncultured Prevotella sp.
GTAGATGGATTAACTTCTTCTTAACTTCCTCTAACTCCTATTTTGACACACTCTCGTTTTTATATTATTCTTCCCAAACCAGATAAGCCGAAACGAGCCAGTGGTTCATTTCGTTGCCCTTGATGGGCTGAGCCTTTGGGATGGCGATGCTGAGAGTGTGACGGCCAGGTGTAATGCTATTGAGAGGAATTTCCTCTGGAGCGACATCTGAGCCAGGACACCAGTTGGAGCGTGAGAAGTCTGACGAACCTACAGGTTCTTCTATTTCCTTCTCAGTATAGTTGCCGTCGGGACCAATGTACGAGGCAATGCGCTTTTCGAGCCAAACACCAGTACCGGGATTGAAGCGGCGGAACGATGCGCAGTCGTCGCGCCACGGAGTGAACTTATACACCTCGTTGCCGTCAATAGACAGAACATTCTCCTGCGGAGTGAACTCATCGCCGCCATCATGACCGCCATGTCCTGTTACGATATACTTCAACTTGACGTTCTTTGCACCCTTAGGCAGATTAAAGTCGGCTACGAGTGGCTTGCGAGCGAAGAGGTCGGGATACTCCTGACCTATATAATATACTGTGTTGACGAGTGGCAATACGTGTGTACGGGGCATAGGGTCGCAGCTTATAGGACTTTCCTTGAAACGCAGTTCGACGCTTGCCAGATAGCCTTCGTCGGTCCATGTGTCGATATAAACACCTACGTATGCTTCGCCTTCAAGTTCAGAGTAGCGGTCGGTGATGTCCTGCTGCCACTCTACGCAGTCTGCCCACTTCGGAATATATACCGGACGACGCTTTGCCGAGAGTTTGTCGTCCTTGCCGCTGAAATGTCCTACGCCGAAGGGTGTCATAAATCGCATCAGCTCAACAGTAGGCAGATAGTCCTTGCCGGCTACGATACCGACGAACTTCTCGTACTTAGCAGCGTCGACAGCAGGAAACTTGTTCTTGCCCTGGGCTATGGTCATGAGGTTGATGGCCGACTTCTTGGGCAGTACGAACACCGAACCCGACTTGTCCCAGCGGTCGCCGTTGGATGCTACGGTAGTCTTCAAGTACACCTTCACGTTGCGTTCGTAGTGCGGAACATTGATTTTCTTCAATATAATACGTCCGTTGACAAGGCGTATTATGCCGTCGGCATCGGCTGCATTAAAGCCTTCGAGCTTCGACGGAGCATAATGAATGTTTGTCTTTTCGAATACCTTTATCGTTTTGCTGCCCTTGGCTGCGTACTCCTTATGATTGGCTGCGTGTGAGGAAAGGGCGAAAAGGAAGAAAAGAGAGAAAATAGAAGAGAGTGAGATAAAGAAATGTTTCATAAGATAAAAAATGAAAAATAAAGCCCTAAAAAGCCCCACCCCCTGCCCCTCCCCCGCAGGGAGGGGAGTAATATGATTTTGTGGGATGTTTATAAGTAGTCGGTTCATACCGCTCCCCTCCCTGCGGGGGAGGGGCTGGGGGTAGGGCTTTGGGGGGAACTTGCTTTATTAGTTACTCTCAATCACCTTACCAGCTCCGCGATAGAGCTTGATAGGTCCGTCGAGCAATACGGCTACTACGGTTATCATTGGGTCGAGTGAACGCTCAGGCACATTGATGTAGAGATTGCCCGGCACCTCGCTCCAGTAGTTCTTGTTATGTACCTTCGACTGGATAATCTCGCCGTCGCCTACTACCCAAACGCGGTTCACCTTATTCATAACGCCCTTCACCTCGATAGGACCGTTAGGCTTGTAGGGGAGGTAGAGGTAGAGGATGTCGCCAGCCTTGTTGAGAGTTGTATAGCCCTGGAAGTGCTCGGCAGGAATACCGGCACGTGTGTCGTAGATGGCCTCCTTGTGCTTCTTTGTCCAGCGACCGAACTCCTTCAGTATTGCCACCTGCTCTTCGGGGATGGTTCCGTCTTCCTTCGGACCGATGTCGAGCAGCATGTTGCCACCCATAGAGAGACAGTCGACGAAGGTGCGCAGCAGAATGTAGGGCGACTTGTAGTTGGTGTCGGCATGCTGATATCCCCACGAGTCGTTCATAGTCATGCAGAGCTCCCAGTGCTTGTCGGCTGGACGAACCACAGGCACGCCCTGCTCGGGTGTGGCGTAGTCGCCATAGCCCTGTATACGCGAGTTGATGATGACGTTCTTGTTGGCCTTGCGCAGGAACTCAGACATTCCCTTGGCGTTCCATGTCTCGGCATCCTGTTCCCAGTCGCCGTCAAACCAGTAGAGGTCGGGCTTGTACTGATTGAGCTCGTCGAGCTGGTTGAAGTCAAACTTGAGGAACTTCTGCCAACGTGCAGAATCGTCCTTAACGTTGTAGCGAGTCTCGGTGCGTGTGAAGTTAGGATAGTCGGGGTGCGACCAGTCGATGAGCGAGTAGTAGAGTCCGAGCTTCAGTCCGTGCTTGCGCACTTCCTTTACGAACGGAGTGACGATGTCGCGCTTGGCTGCTGTAGCCTTGATGGTGTTGAGGTCGCTGTATTTGGTGTTCCACAGAGCCACACCGTCATGGTGCTTGGTGGTGAGAACTGCGTACTTAGCGCCACTCTCCTTGATGAGGTCGAGCCATGCCTTTGGGTCGTAGTTCTTGGCTGTGAAGCCGTTGCACTGGCTCATATACTGCTCGTAGGGCAGATAGCTGTTATAGAACGACCAACTCTCTGACACGCCGTTGACAGCGTAAATGCCGTAATGTATGAATATACCCAACTTGGCGTGGTCGAACCACTCCATTCTTTTGTCTTTCTGCTCCTCGGTTTCGCCCGGTATAGCAGTCTGTGCAACTGCGCCAGTCATGGCAGCCGCACAGAGCATGGAGCACAATATGCGCTTGATTTTCATAAATGTAAATTGTTAGTTCTTAAGTTGATATTTAGATAATATGTTGCAAAGTTAATCAAAAAATCTCAATGATAGTGATTAATTGCTTAACTTTGGAACATCAGCGTTTATATTTTTAAACTATAAAGATATAATGTTGTTTTTTGTTCTACTTTTTGTATTTTTGCAGAATAGAACCGAAACTTCATTTTTTTAATTATTAGAAACTGATATGGTAGAAATTCTTACGCTAAAAGTTCAGCGAGTAGATGAACTTTCAAAAATTTATATAGTTGAATACGAAGAAAAGTTGATTCGTGTTCATATGGTTCAGGAACAGGTAGGAAAAGGAAATCCTGGAGAGATTGTCTGTAGGATAGAAAAGTCGGAAAACTATTGTTATATAACCCAGGACATGCAGACGCTTTTAAGGCGGCATTACAAGGAAGGTGATGAGGTGATGTATCGCATTGAAAAGACAACGCCTACGTTCTATCTTCTCAAGGACGACCTCGGCTATCAGACTTATCTTGACAAAAAATACCAGATAAATCCTACGATTACTCCAAAGATAAAGTGCAGGATAAAGTCAATAGGCGACAAGCGATGTGTGGTGGAGCTGATAGAGAAGATTAGTGTAGAACGGAGTCAGTTCACGATAGGCTTCGACAATATGAAGGCTTTGTTCGATACGAAGATGGAGTATGCCGAGTCGGTTACGAATCTGCTTCTTTCTGACAACCTTTCCGGCTATTTCGATTCCGAATGCTACAAGTGGATATACACCGTGTGCAAGGACCAATTCACCGACATTGATAAGCTGAGAAACATACAAAAGTCATGTCTTGACGTACTTGAAAACAGTACGTTGCTTAAAGATTGCAATGTCAATGAGCGTGAGGTGCTTGAGGAGCGGTTCAGTACGCTCATAGAGCAGATAGGCTACTACATACAGGCTCTTGAATATGTCAAGTCGGAAGAGGAAGGCGTGATGATTGACGAACTTCTTCGAAAGTTGCAGAAAACCGGATATGTGTTCCATCCGAAGAAGATGTTCTACATCATGATGTGCATATTCCTCATCAAGTCGAAGGGCGAGAGTGGTTCTGGGTTCCTCGACGAGATGATGCCAAAGGTGTTTGACACTCTGCGCAGTTGCGACATCAATAACTGGAAGCGTCCGCCTTTCAAGATAGTGTGGATCAAGCTGTTGGAGTTCTTCATCCAGTCGCTCGACAATAATCAGGACCGCCTGACTGTCGACAGTAAGGCATTGGCTAATATGGTACAGTCGCTTGCCTTGCAATTCAATCTTGCAGAGAATGACGACGATATGCTTATCGACCCCATTCTCAATCTCTCCATGCTCTACCGCTATTGTGCAAAGGTGGGCGTGATCGACCCTATGAAGATGCTCGATGTGGCTTACCACACGCTCATCGGTGTCATTCAGGAAGAGCCTCACATGATAAACTATACGGACGACCCCGACCGTATGGTTAACGTCATATACAACCAGGTGAAGGAGTTTATCCCGGATGGCATATCCTCGTTGAAGTATGAGGGTAAGGATGCCGACATACTTGTGAGCAACAACACCATCAGTATTGTTCCGAAAGCCTACGATGCCGACTTTTGTCACGACATGGTGCCCGACTATCTTGAGCTGTGGCACAATCTTCAGGTGCGGCAGTTTACCAAGCCTTCGCCTATAGGCAAGCAGAACCGCAAGTCGATACAGCCCTACAAGCGCATTTGGGCAGATGCCTTAAACAACATCATCAGTACAAACAAACGTCTTGAGAAGAAATCTGAGGTGTATTCTCGTCCCAAATTAGGCGAGGAGTATGGCATTATCATCACCAAGCAGACCGCTGCCGAGACTCCTACATTCGAGTGTCTTGTAGTTGACCCAGATGATGTGGTGGGACGCGGCGTGATACGCATGGCCGATATGGTGGGATATGCTACTCCTACGGTGGGCTTGTTCTCCTTCGAGAAGAACGGCAAGCCGATGATTTTCAGCGCTAATGTTGTAGAGCAACTGGAGGATGGTACCTATCGCTTCGAGTCGAAGACCTATTTGGACAAATTGTGCAACGACTACCGCTACGATAATATCGACTACACCGACAAGATGTATTGTGTGGTGACGGGCGGCAACACGCTTTTACCATTCTATGCTGTGAGCGAACAGGGCTTTTCTATGGCTGTGAGATACGATGAGGGCAACACACCGATACAGATGCCGAAAGGCACTGTCATCGAGGTGGGCTGTATTGAAGGCGGCAGACCTGGCTTTATGAATGCTATATTCTTACGCATCGCACACGAGAAGCAGCTCACACTGGCTGAAGCATTCAATAATCTCATTAACATCTTATCCGGTGGCGATGTCTATGAGGAGACGGTTGAGACAGAAGAGGAAGTGGAAGGTCCTGATGTGATAGAGAAGGAACGCGTGAGGGAGATAATGAACATTATAGATAATGTGGCTTCTCTCGAAAACGACTACATTAAGGCGTACAACTATCTTGGATTCAGTCGTATGATGGCTCACGTCATGGAAGACGAAGAGCAGACAAAGTACTATGCAAGCAAGATGGCGCTCATCGAACTTCTCTACGAGTTTGATATCAACAACAGTATATCAGCAGACCTCATCAACCGCTTCCAGCAGAACAATGCCGAGTTCTTCACACAGCATTCCACACTACATCAGCAGTTCCGCAAACTGCAGATTGTGAGCTATCTCGGTCATGACGAGCATAATAGGGAGTTGTGTGAGATAGCCTGCGAGACGTCAAATCCCGACCTCGTACAGCTGGCGCAGCTCATCCTCTCGTTCAACTTCATGAAGAAGACCAATATGCTTGCGCAGGCAAGCGATGTGCATGAGCATATCAAGGAACTACTGAAGCTGCAGAAAAAAGAGAATCCGAAGAAGGATTACGGTCAGGAGACGTTCACCAAGGAGTTCAAGACGTCTGTCATCTGTCCTCCCGACACCATGCATCCCGACCCTTCTCGTCAGACGCATAAGATTATGGAGGAAATATGCGCCTTCCTCAATGCTGAGGGTGGCGTGCTCTACATCGGTGTCGACGACAAGACCCACCTTGAGCGTGGCATAGAAGAAGACCTCAAGCACCCGCTCTTTGAGGGCAGCAAGGACAAGTACGACACCTATGTGCGCAACAAAATCAACCAGATGCTTGTGCCCGGCGAACTTGCCGACCATTGCATCAGCACCTCTTTCGACGAGGATGCCCACACTACGGTCTACGTCATCAATATCAAGCCCTGCCCGCAACCCATTAGCATCGACGGTGTGTTCTACGAGCGACGCGGCACGTCGTCGCGCCATGTCTCTGAGGAGTATCAGAATGCGTTTATCAGCAACCGACTCCAGATGGCGCCTACCATCAACCAGCAGCTTGTCAACGAAATAGTTGATGCAGCAAAGCATACTGCCACGGATGTCGTAACTGACATGGAGGAGCAGAAAGACGGTCGTCCGTTGGAGTTTACCACCGGACTCGACTCTATAAAGACAAGCGAGATACGCATGTATCGCCATAAGGACGATGACATACAGTCGGACGATTTGTCTACGTACATCAACATCTTCAACGACAACCAATACAGCGTAACGCCTCAGAAACTGTACGACTGCCTCTCGTTGGGCCTCTATGATGAGGAGTTGAAAGGTATGTTGGTTGTGGTGTACGAGACTGGCGAGATTTCAAAGATACACATCGACGAGCTCGTCGATACTGAAGAGTGGGTTGAGAAGCCCATCAACAATAAGTCGAAGATAGTATTTGTGAGTCCTGCCATGCCCGACGATGTGCTGTCGATTCTATTCCACTCGAAGAATACCGACTACTATCGCTTCATCAGCGTAGAAAGTCTGGACAAGGGCACGTTCAACACCTGCATGCGTCCGTTCTATACAGGTCAGATAGACCAGATAATTGAGTGCGAGATTCTGTCGTTGACTCCCAACGACAGAATCCAATACAAGAACTTCCTCGACATAAGCAACGACAAGGCTGGTGCCGACTCAAAGAAACAAGACGGCAAGAAAGCTATGAAGGCTATCGAAAAACAGCTGGGTAAGTGATATGTTATATATTTACGTTTTACAATATCTCCATCGCTATGGCAGCACAGGCTTCTGCGTCTGCCAAAGCATGGTGATGGTTGGTTAGGTCGTATCCGCAACGTGCGGCTATCACGTCGAGGTTGTGCTTGCCTTTGGGCCAAACATTTCGTGAGGCGATGCATGTGCAATGGAATTCGTAGTCGGATCAGTGTCCCATTTTAACGTGATGCAAATATAAGACAGACAGTAAAAAAGTATTACAAAATAAAAATTGATTCTAGAGATTTGTGAGGGCGATTTTGGTGGGTTTTGCAGTGCCCGCAATTACCTTGTCATGCAATTAAGTCCTCTTTGCCTTCCAAAAGTAGTCCTTTGATTTGGCAACTGTGCGAATTTCAGCGTTTTGCGTTGCTATGCTGTCAAATAACTCTTTCATTTGCAAATATAACATCTTTTTCCGAAAGTACGAACTGTTGGCAGCAATTTTATAAAATCAACTTGCGAAAAACGAAAATCATTCATCCCATTTACAAGTTGGCATGTTAAGAACATTGTCTGCTTTGTCATTTTGTTACCGGGATTTGTCCGCATGGTAGGAGAAGCGTACCAATCAGTCAAGATAGTTACTTCGTTGGAGATTTTGGACTATATCACAACTTGGTTCAGAGTGATAATTTAATGTGTGTCAATGCACCATGATGTTTTTGGGTAATCTACCATCTTGCTATTTGTACTTGGTTCAGAGGTTGTTATTCCTGAATATCTTTCAACTGTAATAGGACCTCTTGATGCCGTGTAGAATTCTTTGGTATGAGTTTTGTAAGGGATAACTTTCTCCAATAGTGTTTTAAAATTATTATATATTTCTGTGTCTGTACCACATAAAGTCTGTACATAATCTCCGAAATCATAGAATATCACAGGGGAGTAGCCATCCATACGCTGAATATTTATAGCTTGTGTACTATCAAAAGAATAATTAGAGTGAATATATTTCATTAGTTCTGCCAACTCATCCAAGTAAGAGCAGTCTGTTACAGCCAACGTTCCATAAGGATATTGATAGTTAGAATAAAACTGATAAAATGACTCACATATAGCTTTGTAATCTGGTTTTTCTGATAAGAGATATTTGCCTATTGTGGAATATGGCATACCAAAGACCATCACTTCTGTTGGACAGGCAATCATATAGTTGGTTACATGGCGTAACTCATAGGCAACTTCCAACGATGACATATAGCAATCATCAAATAGAATATACTCCATTGACAATCCGTTATTAGATAAGCTTTGAGCAAGAGTGCTTATGTTTGTTTGGTATTCTGCTGTTAATCCGCCAAAAAAACGTGTCATAGGAACATTCTCAAAATCCCAATGATAAACAAAATCTTCCTTCGCTTTGCTACGGCTTTGTACAACAGGAAGCCAGCCCATGCCGTGACAACCGATAATCATTGAATAACTTTCAGCAGGAGCAAATGTTTTCATATCTCCGAGAATCTCTGTCAAACCAGCTTCTGTGGTAAAAGAAGGATTTACATATTCTTTTAAGATAGTCCTTTTACACGAACCGTTATTTAAAGTTATTTCAAACATCTCCGATTCAGAAGGGCTTGTAGATAAAAACACTATAAT
Source organism: uncultured Prevotella sp. (assembly GCA_900550035.1). Lineage (GTDB taxonomy): Bacteria > Bacteroidota > Bacteroidia > Bacteroidales > Bacteroidaceae > Prevotella. The sequence continues at coordinate 8,568 of URQS01000054.1, forward strand.
TCTTTCATTCTCTAATCCTTTTTCTTGTATAGCTTCTTCCATATCAGAAATGTTATTATAAAAATAACTTGTCAGATTTGTTGACCATGGGAGATACATAAAAACTGTTCTTTGATTATTGGTTTCTATTTCAAAGTCTTCTTTTTCACATGAAATAAATAAGAATACCAATAGTATAAAAGGCAATATTTTTTTTATTCTCATATTATTTTGATTTATAGTTCCATATTCACGTGTATTTTTCCGAAAGTTTTTGGAGCTGAACGAATGCGTTCTCCACAATTCTTGCATACCATAACATAATGGCGTATCTCTTTGACAACAGGCTTCAACTCCGGAATGGAGACCTTTTGGGTCACATAATCGAGTATACGCTCGGCATCAGCCAAGGTTTCGCCGCGATTAGTGCAGTAGTCCGGAACGCCATCAATAACTTCATCCGGAGTGTCAACACAAGAAAGTTTATGTCCTTTATGCCCCTCCTGGTCACCAGGTTTCTTGCCACTTGGTTTGCGAAGCGTTTTCGTTCTTCTGACAATCTCATCCTTCATGCGTTCCTTGCCGGGAGGCATACTGCTGTTGCCTGAGTTATTGTCTGGGGTCTCGTATTTGGACAAACGTTTTTTCAACTTGGCTATCTCCTCGTTCTTTTTACGGAGTTGATGATTCAAAGACTCGATGTTACGGTTCAATTTCGTGATCTCAGTATGCTGCTGATTGATGGTTTCACGCATCAATCGCATTTCTTCCGCTATGTTCAGCAGCACTTTTGATATGTCCGTAACTTGCTCTTTCATAGGTATAAAGGTACGAAAAATATCTGAAATATGCAAGAGAATATAGCTCTATTTCAGATGATTTTCAAGAAAATCCTACAAAGAAACAAAACCGAATCAGACCATTCTTACTACCGCCGAATAGTTACTAAACGGATTTTATTATGAATTTGTAAGGACCTATAGCCAAATCTATTGTTTAATATTTCTGCTAATCCTCAAATCTCATCCACATATTCTTGAAGTTGATAATAAATTTCCTGTGCGCCATTAACGTTGGTAAACCGATTCTGCAATCATATTCCTCATTCTGTTCTGAAGATGTTACTACTGGAATGTTTGTCTCGGTATATTGTTCGCCAGCAAGGGTAAATGTCCATGACACAGGTATCGTTTTTACAACATTGACACCACCGACACCTGCCATGCGCAATGAATCAGTTGCCGTTCTACCAGTAAAACAGTTTTCGTTCTTTTTATAATAGCGATTTGTCAGGATTGTTCCCGATGCGCCAGTGTCAACTATTGCATCAATCTTTCTCCCTGAACGACCATCTGTTAATGACAAGTGGAGAAGGTGCTGAGGTGAACGATAGAAATTGGGAGCATATGCAGGTTTTGGTGTGTACGAGGCTGGGATTACAAGCTGCATTCTGTCAAAATCGAAACAAATCTCACCTAATGGCATCATTGTCTGGTTGCCTATAACGCATTCGTATCCAAGCTCCTCCAACTTTTTGTTAGCTAACGGATTGTCAGTTCTCATATCGACAACAAAAAATGGGACATTTCGATAAACTAAATCACCAAGTTTTAGGGAGTCCACCACTACTAAGCCTTTGCTATCAGCATAAGACATACCCAACATCTGTATGTTCTTGGTCTGTATGACAGTTGCCTTTATATGCTCGGCAAACTTAGTAGTCATTATATTTATACCTGCCCCTGAATCGTAATTGCATTTCACTTCTTTTCCATTGATATTAGCCATAACAAACATCATTTCTGGATTTTTGCGGTCACCTGTATGTGTTAACAAGGGCACACTCACGTTATAGTCTGGCCTCTCCACAGAAAACATGCCGCATTTCGAAAGCTTAGAATAAATGTCCTCATAGGCTTCAAATACAGGATTTACAGTTTGTCCACCCTTGCGGTATGCCTCGTTCAGACTGTGTAATAATGCGGAAGCCTTATCGTAGTGTCCCAATATTGCATAATCTTCTGACATGAAATACATTATTGAAGGTACAGATGAATTTAGTTCATCTTGATACTTCTCCAAAATTTCTTTGCCATATTTGATAGCGTTGTCCGGTTCATTATAGAATTGACTTATAAAGAATCTGGAGAGCGGTTTTAGAAATGGTGTCTGCAAGTTTTTTCCATCAGACATATACAAAGATCTAAGTTCGGCCCAATTACTGCTATTCATAGCCTCGCCTATCCTCTCGTCAATGCTTTTTACTTGTCCAAATGAAATTGTAGCAAATAATAATGCCACAAATGTTATACTTATTCTTCTAATTGTCATAATCATTATTTTAAGTTTTTGTTCTTATGAAATATCCACAAGTTTCTCATATCATATTTTTTGCTTTACATATAGAGGCGTCTTACTCTCTATTGATCCTTTCCACCAATTCGTCAGGTGTAAGTATCTCCATCTTTGAGAATCCAAACCACTTTTTGCCCAAGTCCTTTATGGATGCTCCTATGTGATACACATCATCGTCTATACAAAGGAAGCGGTCATGTGATAAACGGAATGTTTCAACATCAATCGGTGCATATTGAGCATTATGACGGTCTATGTCGAGTTGGAACTGACGGCTTATCTGCTGAGTGTAGATGATTGCAGACACGTTATTATCTCTTTTATCGAGCAATGTCAGTACAGTCTCGTCAACATAGTTGTCGATAAGAATGAAACGTCTCATTGCAACAAATGCATCCATAATACGTATGCTTACACGAATTGCGGTTTCACTTCTGAGAACGGTAGAGAGCATTGCTACTCCCTGTTCTGTAAAAGCATATTAGCGAACTGTTGAGTGCTTCAAACTATTGAACCGGTCGCAATTTGCGACCAGTTCAGCCATTTCCTCCTTAGTTAGTTGAAAACGGAAACGCTCAGGGAAACGTTCTATATTACGTTTTACAGCCTCGTTTAATCTTTTAGTTTCCACTCCATAAAGTTCAGCCAAGTCTCTGTCTATCATAATCTGCTTTCCACGAATAGACATTATTCGACTTTCTACAGGAGTGGTAATTACGACTTTATCATTTTGTAACTGGTCACAATTTGCGACCAGTTCTCCTTTATCTTGATGTTCTATATTATCTGCCATATTGTGCTATCTTTATTTTTAAGATCACAAATTGTGACCTTAAACGTATTGTTGTTATATTGCGTACAAAGGTAGTGCTTTTAGCCTTTAAGCCACTATTGCACAACCCCCTTTCTTTGAAAAGAACGTAAAGCATTCTATGTTTCCTTTGGATTGAGTTCAAAAGGAAGCAGAGGCGTATCATCATTCCCTTTATTGTATCTGTCGAAATCAGATATATATGAATGGTCTTGGATGAGTTTGTATTTCTCATATTCCCCATAAGCCTTTGCTCTTGCTTCATCTTGCGAAACGATTCCTGTTGATGCGTTTGCCTTATAGTCCATTGCTGCAAGGAATTGGGCAAGTCGCTTTCGCCAATCTTCCATTGTTGTAATGATATGGCGTTGAGCACGAGTTTCTGCGAGGTCAAGGAATGAAGTGGTTATGGCATTGAGTTGATTAAGTTCGGCATCCGACAAATAGTTTTTGGCAACAATCGTGTCAGACTTTTGCACTCGTCCTTCTGGTGCTTTCTTCCATGTAGTGAGTCCCATGTGCGGCTGTTTAGCATCGGCTCTGTTATAGACAATCTCTGCTGCGGTATGATGCGTGACAGCCAAGTGCATCATGTTCTGCACCATTTTGAAGAATAATTTGGTACTTTCTGACTTGGCGTCATAGTCTGCACTACATTCGGCATAGACGTCTGTTATCTTCTGATAATAACGGCGTTCAGATGTGCGTATCTCACGGATGCGTTCTAACAAGTCATCAAAATAATCTTTGCCAAAATGTTTGCCTTGTTTCAAACGCTCATCATCAAGTACATACCCCTTTATAATAAACTCCTTCAATACAGATGTAGCCCATATACGGAATTGTGTGGCTTGATAACTGTTCACACGATAGCCTACGGCAATAATAGCATCAAGGTTGTAGAACAAGGGAGTACGTTCCACATCACGCTCACCCTCGCTTTGAACAATCCCAATTTTTCGGATAGTTGCCTCCTTCTGTAGTTCTCCTGTGTCGTAGATTTGTCCTAAATGATAGTTTACGGTTCTTACATCTACACCAAACAGATCCGCCATTCGTTTTTGTGACATCCAAAAGGTGTCACCATTGAATATTACTTCAATACGCGTTTCGCCTTGCGAGGTCTTATACAGTAAAATGTTGGATTCCAAGGAGTTTTGTATAAGTTCCGTCGTGGAAACTGACTGAGAAAAATATGCTCTTGCCTGTTGCACCAGAGGTTTCTTTCCGTCAGCATTTTCTGCTATAATCATGCAAGCCATGCGAGACAAGCGGAAGATGTTCACCTTTCGATATGCACCACTACCGAGTTTTACCATATCAACCGTTTGGTTGAAATGGTCATCTATCTTCATACCTTTTTGATTGGCTACGGCAATTGCCTTGTTTATGACATTCTGGAATTTCCAGTTGGCAGAATATCCCATAGCATTGCATAGGTCGCGCGAACTCCAATATTCATTGTTGTTCTCGTCAGTCCTGCGGATAGCGTCAAACGTAGGACGCATCTCTGGTATATTGTTTTTCTCAGCCATATTCAAAGTTTTTCTATAATACTTGTGCCATAGAAGGTATTGGCAGGAAGTCCGATGATGGCATCCACATAGTTCCTCTTCTCAATGAGGAAACGGCGGATTACGCCCTCGGCATTGCCACGGAACAACACACTATGAGGAGCGACACAAGCCATTCTTATTTTTTTATCGTTACACTTATAAGAACATGGCTATTCATCCATTTTGAATAGGAGATATTGTTTCCTATATCATCTTAGACGTATTTCGCTTTGTACCTTTTATATTATGGCGAATGCCATTTCGCCTACAAAGATAACTGATTTTCACGAGAAAACACAACTACAGGGTTGTTCTTCTACATAAATGAGACAAAATTGTGCAATTGATTTGTTTTTGTAGTCTATTGTTCTACCGTTTTTTCAGAGCCTACCTTGCGTCCGAGTTTTCCTCCTTTCTCTATATACCGCTTCCTTCCTGACTGTAATCGGAATGAGATATTGTCACGTTCCAATTGCGCAAAGGTAGAAAGCGTGGCTATCATTATAGGAGCAAAGAGGGACGGATAAATGTGTTCCTAAAAGACTTTGCAGACTTCGATACTCTTATATTTTTGAGGTTTTAATAATGTTGCAGCAAAGGTAACAAGCATAATGATTAAAAATAAGGCTGCATCCTATACTTATTCTACCAATTAGTTTTTGTTTCATCTCATGCGTCTTAATGTCCCATGCGTGATGTATCTACAGCCTTTACGTTCTTCTCCTTGTAGCCACCAAACTTGTAGATAACTGCAAAAGTGACAGATGCCCAGTTGTAGTTAACCTTCATACGGTAGTCTTGGTTGCCCTGCACGGAGCGGGTGTCGTACAGGTTGTTGAAGATGTTGTTGCCATTAAGGCGCAATCCCCATTTCCCGTCATGTGACGACCATTGCAGTTTGGCATCCATACTAAAGATAGGGCTTATGTAGTAGACTCCTTGTATAGCCTTTGTCTGATAATTGTACGATAGCATACTTATCATCTTTTTGACTTTTGACACAACCGCTGTATTGTTTATTGCTTCATGCAAAGGTAGTAAATAAACTATAAAAACAGCGTTTTCTCGATAAATGGCTTATAATTCGGTATTTTTTCTTAATTTTGCATCATAACATCAAATGCTAAAAAAACATCTATTTATAAATAAAAAGAACAAACGACATGAAAAAACTATTTCTAACCCTTGCCGTGGCGCTCACAGCTCTGTGTGCCAGTGCCAAGGGCAACAAGATTCCTGTGTATGCTTGGTCTGGCTATGCCGACAACGCTACTGAAAAATCGCTTACTGCCGACTTCAAGGCATGGAAGAAGCACGGCGTTACGGGCGTGTGTATCAACGCCGGAATGGACATGGAGAAGATACGTACAGCGTCGAAGGCTGCCAAGAAGGCCGGACTGGAGTATCACGCATGGGTGCCTACTATGACTCCTGGCGGCAAGCCGAAGAGCTGGTACACCGTAAACCGACTGGGCGAGTCGGCCTACGACAATCCTCCTTACGTACCTTATTATACAACGCTCGACCCTCGTAACGAGGAAGTGAAGAAATTCCTCACTACAACTTTCGAGCAGATTGCCGAAATTCCTGAGGTTGACTATGTTCAGCTCGACTACATACGTTACGCTGACGTGATTCTGGCGCGCGGACTTTGGGACAAGTACGGACTCGTGATGAACGGCGAGTATGCCAAGGCCGACTTCTGCTACTGCCCCGACTGTGTGGCTGCTTTCAAGAAGCAGAGCGGAATAGACATCACCAAGGTGTGCGACCCGTCGAAGATTAAGGAGTGGGCACAGTTCCGCTGCGACGCTGTTACTGCATTGGTAAATCATATCTGTGATGCTGTTCATGCCAAGGGCAAGAAGATCAGTGCCGACGTATTCCCTGGTCCGAAGAGCTACGCCGAATGGATGGTGCGCCAGCAGTGGAACAAGTGGAACCTCGACGCTGTGTTCCCCATGAACTACAACGACTTCTATATGGAGCCGGCATCATGGGTGGGCAAGGTGACCAAGGAAGAGGCTGAGTCGCTTAAGGGCCGCAACACCTTATTATATAGTGGCATCTTCATCTGCCACGACTGGCGCAACAAGGACAAGGTGATTGATCCTGAGAATTCGGGACTCCTTCCGTCGGAGATAGCCGAGGCTGTTGAGTCGTCGATGGCTGCCGGTGCCAACGGCATCAGCATCTTCACTCCCAATGACATGACCGAAGAGCATTGGGCAGAACTTGAGAAGGTGTTGAAGAAACTTGAAAAGTAGAAACAAAAAAACGAGTCCTTTTGCATTTCAAAAGGGCTCGTTTTTTTATTATCGTCTACCATTTCTTTTGGGTGCAGATTTTTTCTTTGTCGCTACCTTGGGCTTCTTTTCCATTCCTGGCAGGTCTTTTATTATTCTTGCCTTTATTATTCGCACGTCTTCTATGGGGCGGTCGTTCTTGTCACGCTCTACTCGTTGAATTTTGTCTACTACGTCCATTCCCTCCAGTACTTCGCCGAACACCGTGTATCCTCCGTCGAGATGTAGCGTGCCACCCACCGTTGTGTACTGCTCAATCATTTCGGGCGTCATCTTAATGCTGTCGTTGAAGACGGAGTCGAGGCGGTGTTGCTGCTTGGCAATGGCCTTCTCGCTCTGCTTCTTGCCGTAGACGATGTAGAACTGCGAACTGCTCGACTCGTGCTTCGGGTTAACATTGTCCGGCTCGCGGGCTGCTGCCAGAGCGCCACGCTTGTGGTAAATGCCTGGCAGACGTATTTCGGCAGGGATGTTATAGTCGAGCGAGTGTTCGCCAAGTTCCTCGCCCTTCTTGGCATTCTTGCTCCAAGGGTCGCCCGCCTGAATCATGAAGTCGGGAATGACACGGTGGAACAGCAACGAATCGTAGAAGTTGTGCTCGCGTATCAGCTTAAGGAAGTTGTCGCGATGGAGCGGAGTCTCGTTGTACAGTTGTACACGTATGTTGCCCATCGTGGTTTCAATCAGCACCTCGGGACGCTCGCCCGGTTTCACCACGGAGGTCTGGCCGTTAGCCGAAACCGCCGCAGCTATCAACATACACATTATTAATATATACTGTTTCATAAAATAAAAACGTTTTATGTGTTATACATTATTATATATAGTGACTGTCGCCAGTATGCCATTGGCTACTTCACAACAATCTCGTCGATAAACAGCCATCCGCCGTCCATTGTCGTATTGCCCTGCACACGTACGTAGCGAGCCTTGCTGTGGCCCTTCCATGCCAGTGTGCGATAGCCCGACTGGATGCTCTTGTCGACTGTTGATGTTGTAGAGTAGACCTCGTTGAAGTTCTTGCCGTCGTTGCTTACCGACACCTTGAAGTTTTCGGGGAAGAACACCCAAGCGCCGTAAGCCTGCATGAAGTCGACCGAAACAGACGACAGATTCTGCACCGAACCGAGGTCGAGAGTGACGTCGAGGCAGTAGTCCTTGCCTATAAAGCCCTGCCATTTCTTGTCGCCGTAGGTCCATCCACCACGTATTCCGTCCACGAGCGACTTGTCGCCACCGGCTACGTATTGCTTGGAGTAGGGGCGGTTGTAGATTACCTTGCAGCCAAGAGCCTTGTGCTTGGTGGGCTTCTTCGACTCGGGTCGCTCGCCCTTCTCATGTCGGATATCGAAAGTATTAACGCCCTGCTTTTGCAGAAGGTCGCATTGTGCAATTGCGCGACGGCGGAAGTCGGCATAGTTCTTATGCTCGGTGCCGTTCCATCCCAATTCGGCTATAGCCAAAGCACGCGGATAGAGCATGTATTCCATGTGTTCGGGAGTGGGAATATATTCTGCCCAGAGGTTGCCCTGGATGCCTGTTATCATCTTGCGTTCAGCCTCAGGCAGGTCTTCGCCCGGCACATAGCTGTACACTTTCTCCAACGGCAGGTAGCCGCCTATAGCCTCGGGCTGCGATAGTGGAGCGTCTTGATAGGCATCGAGATAGCAGTAGGCACCCGGCGAGAGCACCACGTCGTAGCCGTGCTCGATAGCCTCGTGTGCCTTTTCGAGTCCGCGCCACACCATGACGGTAGTGTTGCGTGCCAAGTTGCCGGCAATCACCTCGTCCCAACCTACAAGCTGACGGCCGTAAGAGTTGAGGAAGCGTCCGAAGTGGGCAATAAGATTAGCCTGCAATCCGTCCTTGTCGCATCCCAGTTCCTTCATCTTGCGCTGGCACAGCGGACAGTCGCCCCACGACTGCTTGGCAGCCTCATCGCCTCCGACGTGAATGTACTTTGACGGGAAGATGTCCATCACCTCCTTCAGCACGTTCTCAAGGAAGTCGTAAGTAGCCACGCTGCCTGCGCAGAAGTCCATCTGCTCGTATGGCTTATGCGTACACGAGAGTTCGGGATAGGCAGCCATCACTTCGGCTGAGTGGCCCGGCATCTCTATTTCGGGAACAATCGTAATGCCTCGTTCGGCAGCGTAGGCTACGAGCTGACGCAGCTCGTCCTGGGTATAGTAGCCTCCGTGAGCGTCGGCAGAGCCTTCCATGGTGTATTTGGCTCCGTTGTTGCTCCACTCCTTCCATGTGCGTTCGGGTCGCCATGCAGCCATACGCGTCAAGAGCGGATAGCGCTTGATCTCGATACGCCAGCCCGCAGCGTCGGTGAGATGGAGGTGCAGACGGTTGAACTTGTATTGCGCCATCACGTCAATCTGCTTCTTGATGAAGCTGACAGGCTCAAAATGGCGCGACACGTCGAGCATTATCGAGCGCCACTTGTAGGCTGGAGCGTCGTCGATGTCGCAAGCCATGATGCCCTGCTTGGTCTTGAGCTGGCCTATGGTCTGCCATGCGTAGCGGAAAGCGTCAGCCGAAGCAGCGCTCACTACGATGGAGTCGGCTGTGACGTGCAGTCGGTAGGCTTCGGGCGACGATGCGTTCTGTAGCTTTATAAGCTTGATGGTCTGCTTGGCTGTGGGGCTGTTGGTTTGCTGCCAAGAGCGTGTGTAGATGTTCTCGGCATCGGGTCCTGCCTCGTTCACAATCTTAACGGTTGGTGCACTGGTACTGAAATAACCCTTGCCAGCCTTAAACGTTTGGGGCTTAGGCAAAAGATTCTGGGCGTTGGCATCCGTAGCCATAAACAGAGAGCCTACGGCGACAGCAATTGTGTATAATGACTTGTTCATAGAATAAATAGGTTTGCGAGTTATTGTCAAGCCACAAATTTATATAAAAAATCCCGAATATTAAAGATAAGGAGTCCTTTTATAAGTAATTTTAAGGCTGTATGTTATTTCGTATGTCAGAATAAATTGCTACTTTTGCCGTTCGAAACAAAAGTAAGTGGATAAAGACAATAATAACATAACATATCAGGAAAATGAGATCAAGAACAGCAAACTGGTTTGAAACCACCGTGCGCTATGAGCGCCAGACAGAAGATGCAGGACAGAAGAAGGTTAATGAGATATATGTAGTTGACGCTCTGACCTTCGGCGAGGCCGAGGAGACAATCACAAAGGAGATGGAGCCTTTCGTGACTGGCGAATTTGAGGTGAAGAACATTTCACCGGCTTCGTATGGCGAAATCTTCTTCAGCGATAGCGATACTGACGACCGCTGGTACAAAGCCAAACTCTCGTTCATCACTATCGACGAAAAGACTGCCAAGGAGAAGCGTTCGGCTGTTAACTTCCTCGTACAGGCAGCAACATTCAATGCTGCCGTAAAGAATATTGAGGACGCTATGGGCAAGACTGCCATCGACTACATCATTGCAAACATATCTGAAACAAAGATTATGGATGTATTCGAGCACAACGCTCCTGCCAAGAAGGAGGAGAAGAACGATAAGCCAGAGTTTGAGGGATAAATTCAATTGATAGTTGAAAGTTGGGAATTTAGAGTTGAAAGTTATGATTACCTATATTTAATTATAATGTTGTTATCGTTGTTAACGACAATGCATATCATAACTCTCAACTCTCAACTTTCAATTCTCAACCTAAAAAACTCAACTCTCAATTCTCAATTATAATAAGGTTTAGGCTATGGAAACAACAGACATTGCACGCCGTTTGGGCGAAGTCAAGAGCAGCCTGCCGCAAGGTGTAAGGCTGGTTGCTGTGAGCAAGTTTCATCCGTCTGAATGTATCAAGGCGGCATACGACGCCGGTCAGCGCCTATTCGGCGAAAGCCGTGAGCAGGAACTTGCACGTAAGGTGGGTGAATTGCCTAATGACATAGAGTGGCACTTCATCGGACACTTGCAGACCAATAAGGTGAAGTACATCGCTCCATACATTTCGATGATTGACGCCGTTGACTCGCTCAAGCTCCTGCGCGAGATAAACAAGCAGGCAAAGGCCAACGGACGTGTCATTAAGGTGCTGTTGGAACTGCACATAGCCGAGGAGGAAACCAAGTATGGACTGACGCTCGACTCTTGCCGCGAACTGCTTGAGGGTGGCGAATGGCGCGAGTTGCAGAATGTGCAGATATGTGGACTGATGATGATGGCATCGCATGTCGACGACACCAAACTCATACGCGACGAGTTCTGTATGGCTGCCGACTTCTTCAACGAGGTGAAGCAGCGCTACTTTGCCGACGACGACAACTTCTGTGAGCGTTCGTGGGGAATGAGCCACGACTATCATATTGCCGCCGAGTGCGGCTCGACAATGGTGCGTGTGGGCACTTACATATTTGGAGAGAGAGCGTATTGAACAAAATAAGCCCGATGTCAATTGCTGACATCGGGCTTAATAATTATATCCATTGCTCAATCGAGTTATTGCTTGAACAGGGCGCGGTAGGTGCATCCGTTGCGCCACTCGCTACATCCGTATGCCGTGCGTCCCTTTATTATTGTGCCCTTGCCGCATAGCGGGCACACCGTTCCTATTATGCTGTCATCGGCAGTTGGCGTTTGTTCTGACTTAGGTGGAGTAGGAATGGCGGTAGCAGGCTTTTGCACCTTGGCTGCTGCACCATTGGCAGACGGCTTCGCGGTTTTGGGTGAAGCCTTCTTTTTTGTTTTCTTTTTCAAGTCTTCTTCGGTCAGGGTGGTGACACGGCGGTTGCTGTTGTCGCGCAGCACGTCGTATACAATCTCCGTAATCTGCTGTTTCAGTCCGTTGATGAAGTCGGCAGCGTCGTACTTGCGGTGTTCGATGTCGCGCAGCTTCTTCTCCCATATACCAGTCAGCTCACAACTCTTGAGCAGTTCCTCATGAATGATGTCTATCAGTTCAATACCGGTAGCCGTAGCCACAAGGTTCTTGCGCTCGCGTCGGATATAGTGGCGCTTGAAGAGGGTCTCGATGATTCCGGCGCGCGATGACGGTCGGCCGATGCCGTTCTCCTTCAGCGCAGCACGCAGGGTCTCGTCCTCGACAAACTTACCCGCTGTCTCCATAGCTCTGAGCAGCGTTGCCTCGGTGTAGTACTTGGGCGGCGTGGTCCACTTCTCGCTCAGCGTAGGCGTATGAGGTCCGCTCTCGCCCTTGGTGAATGTTGGCAGGGTGCGCTCTTCGTCCTTGTGTTCCTCGTCATCGTTCGTTGCAGAGTCGTTTTGTTGTGCGTAGACGGCGCGCCATCCAGGCGACAGAATCTCCTTTCCGCTTGTCTTGAACTCCACATCGTCCACAGTACCCAATACGGTAGTGGTAGAGAACTTGCAGTCGGGATAGAACACGGCAATGAATCGGCGTGCAATGAGGTCGTAGACGTTGCGTTCCATGTCTGTAAGGCTTGTTGCCGGTACGCCGGTGGGGATTATGGCGTGGTGGTCGGTCACCTTCGACGAGTCGAACACACGCTTCGATTTGGTGAGTTTCTTGCCCAATAGGGGTTGCATTAGTGCTTCGTAGTGTCGGCTTATGCCCGACAGTATCGACGGACACTTGGGGTAGATGTCGTCGCTGAGGTATTGGGTGTCTACACGCGGGTATGTGGTGAGCTTGCGCTCGTACAGTCCCTGTATGAGTTTCAGGGTGGTCTCGGCGCTGTAAGCAAACTTGCGGTTGCACTCCACCTGCAGCGATGTTAGGTCGAACAGGCGTGGCGGTGCCTCCGTGCCGTTCTTTTTCGTTACGGCGTTGACGGTGAAGGGCTTGTCGGCTATGGTTGCAAATGCAGCCTCGCCCTCCTCCTTGGTTGTGAACTTGCCCTTGGTGGCGGTGAATGTGGTGTCGCGATATACGGTGGCAAGAACCCAGTAAGGCTCCGGCTCAAACGAGTCGATTTCCTTTTGGCGGTTTACGATTAGAGCCAGTGTAGGAGTCTGCACACGTCCTATGGACAGCACCTGTCGGTTCTGTGCGTACTTCAGGGTGTAAAGACGTGTGGCGTTCATGCCCAGAATCCAGTCGCCGATGGCACGGCTCAGTCCGGCAATGTACAGCGGTTGGTATTCGTCCTGGTCCTTGAGCGAGTTGAATCCCTCGCGTATTGCCTCGTCGGTCATCGACGAAATCCACAATCGTTTGACGGGACACTTCGCTCCAGCCTTCTGCATCACCCATCGCTGAATCAGCTCACCCTCCTGACCGGCGTCACCGCAGTTGATGATGCCGTCGGCGGCTTGCATGAGTCGCTCTATAACGGCAAACTGTCGTTTTATGCCGTCGTCGTCAATAAGTTTGATACCGAAACGTGGTGGAATCATAGGTAGCGACGCAAGGCTCCAATGCTTCCACATGTCGGTATAGTCGTTAGGTTCCTTCAGCGTACAAAGGTGGCCGAAGGTCCACGTCACTTGGTAGCCATTGCCCTCCATATATCCATTATGGGCACTCGTTGCGCCCAGTATTCGGGCTATATCTTTGGCTACGCTTGGTTTCTCGGCTATACAGACAATCATTATTACTACTTTTATTTTAGTTTCGCAAGCGAAAGTAGTTAAGAAGTTAAGGAGTTGTCGCGCCCTACGGTCG
>URQS01000055.1 GCA_900550035.1 uncultured Prevotella sp.
TTGCTCAGGTACTTATAAAATAAGTTAAACTAAAATGCTGCGGAATTTAGGTTATTGAGAGTTATCCGTGATAAATATTACCTTTGAGGGCACATATTGTAAACCTAATAATAATATCCACTAACGACAATGAATATATTCAAAGCTTTATTCGGCAGCAAGAGTAAGCCGACAGAAGAGGTAAAGAATGACGTGACACGTGATTTCAACGTGCTGAAGTATGACGGTGTGCGCGCTTTGCGCGAACGCCAGTTCGACTATGCCGTACAGTGTCTTGTGCGGGCTATTGAAATGAACGGTGCCGACCTGGAGTGTCGTGACTATCTGTCGCAGGCTTATATCGCCACCGACAATCTGTCGCAGGCTTACGAACAGTTGCAGAAGATGGCTGAAGAGTGTCCTGATAATATAGCAGTTTTATTGCGCATGGCTGATGTGGCGTATATGATGGAGAATTATACGGCTATGGCTGATGTGTGCGAGAAGGCAATGATGCTCGATGCCGAGAACATTCAGGTCTATTTCTTCTATGCCAAGGCGTGCTGCGGTCATGGGGACTTGACCAATGCTGTGGTGATGCTGAGCAAGGCATTGTTGCTGAATGCTGATTTTGATGCAGCCCGATTGCTGCGTGGCGAATTGCTGCTTGAGAGTGGTGACGTTGAAGAAGCAGCCGAGGATGCTGATACTTTGTGCGCACGCATTGAAGGCAATGAGGACGTGCTGCTGCTCAAGGCACGTGTAGAGAAAGCCAAGGGATGTATGGCGGAAGCAGAAATTGCCTATGGTAAGGTGATTGACGCCAATCCGTTCTCGATCGATGCTTATAGAGAACGTAGCGAGGTGCGTAGGGCGTTGGGCGACGATGAAGGTGCCAATGCTGATGAGGCTGCTGCCAATGAGATGCAGCAGGAGACCCCGCAGCCTAACGAAGGCATTGAGCAGAATATAAAGAAGAAAATGCAGCAAATGGACCCGTATAAGGTTTTTAATAATGAGTAAAGCCCCACCCCCGGCCCCTCCCCCGTAGGGAGGGGAGCGGTATGCTTGGCTGCTTGTTTTCTTGTCCACTATATATATATAATAAGGTGAAATCTTATATATGGTTTCGCTTTTTGTGGATTTGTAAGAAAATGAGTAATTTTATTGACATTTTATTGCAAAAAATTTGTTTGAGACAAATAATTGTTTTACATTTGCACAAAACAAAAATAAAACCAAGTTATGAATAACGTATTTGCAAACATTTATCGATTTTACTTTTACTTTACAAGAAATTGTGAAGCGGTAAGTCGTGTGCAAATTTAGACTTAGGTTAGAGTGTATAAATAATAAATAATATACGAACCCCGCTTCACACAAACGTGAAAGCGGGGTTTTTTAATTTAATACAATGAAGAGAATAGCTATACAGGGCTTCCACGGCTCTTTTCACGACATCGCCGCCCATCAGTACTTCAAAGGCGAGCAGATACAGCTTATTTGCTGTGCCACCTTCGAGCAGGTGTACGAGAATATGCGACGCGACCCTACCGTGATAGGCATGACGGCGATAGAGAATACTATAGCAGGAAGTTTGCTGCACAACTATCAGTTGCTGCGCGATTCGGGTGCTACTGTGGTGGGCGAGCATAAGCTTCACATCGAGCATTGCATCTGCTGTCTGCCCGACGATGACTGGTCTACGGTTACCGAGGTGCACTCTCATCCGGTGGCGCTGGCGCAATGCAACGCTTTCCTTGCCAATCATCCCGACATAAAGGCTGTTGAGGCTGAGGACACGGCTGGTTCGGCAGAGTACATAGCCAAATACAAGTGCAAGGGATGGGCTGCTATCTGCAACGCTTCGGCTGCAAAACTCTACGGACTGAAGGTGCTGCAAGACCAGATACAGGACAACAAGCATAACTACACAAGGTTTCTGGTGGTAGCCAATCCCAACAAGGCCGACTTCCTCCGTCCGCTTGAGAAGGCCAACAAGTCGAGCATCGTATTTCATGTGGCTCACGAGGAAGGCTCGCTGTCGAAGGTGCTGACAATTCTCTCGTTCTATGGCATTAACCTCACGAAGATACAGTCGCTGCCAGTCATCGGGTGTGAATGGGAATATCTGTTCTACGTCGACCTGACGTTCGACAATCTGACACGCTATCGGCAGAGCATCGATGCAATAATTCCACTGACACGCTCGCTCAAGATACTTGGAGAATACGAGGCGTGCTAAGCACGCAATTAGGAATGTTGAGTTTTGAATTTTGAATTGGTTGCGGCAGAGCCGCAATGAAGAGTTTATAAATTTGGAATTTCATAACTTAAAAATCAAAACTCTATAATTCCTAATCGCTGAAGGCGACTAATTCAAAACTCAAAAATCAAAATTCAAAACTATGAAAATACAACCCGCCGACCGACTCTCGTTGGTTCAAGAATATTACTTCTCGCGCAAGCTCAAAGAGGTTGCCAAACTGAATGCTGAGGGACAGGACATAATCTCCCTCGCTATAGGATCGCCCGACATGCCACCGTCGAAGCAGACTATTGACAAACTGTGTGAGGTGGCGTCAAAGCCCGAGGCACATGGCTATCAGCCCACAATGGGTACGCCGGAGCTGCGTGAGGCAATGGCGGGATTCTACAAGCGCTGGTATGGTGTCGACGTCGACCCGAAGACCGAGGTGCAACCGCTCATAGGTTCGAAGGAAGGCATTCTGCATGTGACACTGGCTTTTGTCAATCCAGGCGAACAGGTGCTGGTGCCAAATCCCGGTTATCCTACATACACATCGTTGAGCAAGATTCTCGGTGCCGAGATTGTCAACTACAATCTGCGTGAGGATAACGGATGGCAGCCCGACTTTGACGAACTGGAGAAGATGGACCTCTCGCGTGTCAGACTGATGTGGACCAACTATCCCAATATGCCTACCGGTGGCAACGCTCGCCGTGAGACCTACGAACGACTCGTCGCTTTCGCCAAGAAGCACAACATTGTGGTGGTGAACGACAATCCCTACTCGTTCATCTTGAACGACAATCCGATGTCGCTGCTGCAGGTGCCAGGTGCAAAGGACTGCTGCATTGAGTTCAACTCGATGTCGAAGAGCCACAACATGCCGGGTTGGCGTGTGGGAATGTGCGTGTCTAACCCAATGTTCATTTC
The DNA here is from genome assembly GCA_900550035.1 of uncultured Prevotella sp. Classification (GTDB taxonomy): domain Bacteria; phylum Bacteroidota; class Bacteroidia; order Bacteroidales; family Bacteroidaceae; genus Prevotella. The sequence continues at coordinate 3,161 of URQS01000055.1, forward strand.
GTGGATATTGAAGATAAAGAGCAACATCGACTCGGGCACATTCCGAGGAATACAGCTCGCAGCTGCCGAGGCTTACAATACCAACACTCACGAATGGCATCGCGAGGCTAACATCACCACCTACCGTCGTCGTCGCGACATTGCCGAGCAGATAATGACCGAACTCGGATGTACGTTCGATCCCAATCAGGTGGGAATGTTCCTTTGGGGCAAGATTCCCGAGAAGTATAAAAACTGCGAAGAACTCACCGAGCGTGTGCTGCACGAGGCACGGGTGTTCATCACTCCGGGATTCATCTTCGGAAGCAACGGACAGCGATACATACGAATCAGTCTGTGCGCCAAGGACGAGAAAATCAAGGAGGCGCTGGAGAGAGTGAAAACAATGAAATAGAAAGCCCCACCCCCAGCCCCTCCCCCGCAGGGAGGGGAGTGATATGCACAGCTAATAATGGGGGAATCAACATAAGTTGGTATTAAAACAGAGAGTATAAGAAATAAGATAATAAGAAATACAATAATAACAAAATAAGCCTTACATACTACTCCACTCCCTACGTGGGAGGGACAAGGGGGTAGGGCTTCTAAACGATTACGACTATGGATTTAGAATTACAGCCATTAAACTTACCGAGTGACAACCCACGCCCATTCGTAATTGCCGGACCTTGTTCGGCTGAGACCGAGGAGCAAGTAATGACAACTGCACAGCAGCTCAAGAAGCTTGGATGCAAGATGTTCCGTGCCGGTATTTGGAAACCGCGTACCAAACCGGGTGGATTCGAGGGCAACGGCGAGATGGCTCTGCCTTGGATGAAGCAGGTGAAGGAAGAGACAGGCATGCTCACAGCTACTGAGGTGGCAACTCCTGAGCACGTGGAACTGGCTCTGAAGTATGGCATTGACATATTGTGGGTGGGAGCACGTACATCTGCCAACCCGTTCGCCATGCAGGCTCTTGCCGACAGCCTTAAGGGTGTTGACGTTCCGGTGTTCGTGAAGAACCCTGTCAATCCCGACCTTGAGTTGTGGATTGGTGCTATGGAGCGTATCAATCAGGCTGGTGTAAAGCGTATGGCTGCCATCCATCGCGGTTTCTCAAGCTTCGACAAGAAGATTTACCGCAACCTGCCTATGTGGCAGATTCCAATCGAGCTGCGCCGTCGCATTCCAGACCTTCCAATCATCTGCGACCCGAGCCATATTGGCGGTCGCCGCGAACTGATTGCTCCGCTCTGCCAGCAGGCTATGGACCTTGGCTTCGACGGACTTATGGTAGAGAGCCATTGCTCGCCCGACAACGCATGGAGCGACGCCAAGCAGCAGGTTACTCCCGATGTGCTCGACTACATTCTCGGACTGCTCGTAGTGCGTTCGGAGACTGTTACCACTGAGGGCATTCACGAATTGCGTAAGCAGATTGACGAACTCGACAACAGCTTGATGGAACTCCTTGCCAAGCGTATGCGCGTGTGCCGCGAGATTGGCCAGTACAAGAAGGAGCATAACATGACCATTCTTCAGACAGTACGCTACAACGAGATTCTCGACAAGCGTGGAGCACAAGGTTCGCTCTGCGGTATGGATTCGGAGTTTGTCAAGGAAATCTTCGAGCACATACACGAGGAGTCGGTAAGACAGCAGATGGAGATAATTAATCAAAAGTAAAAAGCGCTCACAAGGCCCCACCCCCTTGCCCCTCCCCCGCAAGGAGGGGAGTAGTATGAACCGACTACTTACAATTTTTAAACAATAACCAAACAGCCCAACAATCCCTTACATCCACAAAATCACATCACTCCCCTCCCTGCGGGGGAGGGGTCGGGGGTAGGGCTTTTCCCCTAATATTCCCACAAAATCACATCACTCCCCTCCCTACGGGGGAGGGGTCGGGGGTAGGGCTTCCAATTTTATATATATATGAAAATTCTAATCCTTGGTGCCGGCAAGATGGGCAGTTTCTTTCTCGATGTATTAAGTTTCGACCACGAGACTGCTGTATACGAGAAGGATCCGAAGCGTATGCGCTTCACATACAACTGCCAGCGTTTCACCACGCTCGACGAGATAAAGGAGTTCCAGCCGCAGCTCGTCATCAATGCCGTGACACTAAAATACACTATATCAGCATTCAAGGAAGTGATGCCCGTGCTTCCCGACGACTGCATCATCAGCGACATTTCGTCTGTAAAGACCAATCTGAAGGAGTTTTACGAGCAGTCGGGACATCCATACGTGTCTACTCACCCAATGTTCGGACCTACATTCGCCAACCTCGGACAACTGTCTGAAGAGAATGCCATCATCATTACCGAGGGCGACTATATGGGTCGCATCTTCTTTAAGGACCTCTATGCACGATTGGGACTCAACATCTACGAGTACACCTTCGAGGAGCACGACAAGACTGTGGCTTACTCATTGAGTACACCATTCGTCAGCACCTTCGTATTCTCTGCTGTCATGAAGCATCAGGATGCACCGGGCACCACCTTCAAGCGCCATCTGCGCATAGCTAAGGGAGTGCTCAACGAGGACGACTATCTGCTGCAGGAAATTCTGTTCAACCCGTACACCAGTGGACAGGTGGCACAGATACGTGAAGAACTGGGTGAACTGATTGACATCATCGACAATAAGGACGCCAAGCGCATGAAGGCTTATCTCACAAAGATTCGCAACAACGTGAAGCAGGATATTGAGAATATATAAATACGTATCAATCTTTCAGTAGTAAAGTGCATTGCTTACAAAACGAAAGTAATTGTGTGTGATTTCATTGCAAATCGTATATTAATGCGATTTTTTAGAATAAAATTGTTGGTAGTTATGCAAAATCTGATTACCTTTGCAGCAATAGATAGTGTTCAAGGATAGCTATTGTATAAATCGAACAGCCCCTACGATTGAATTCAAGGCGATAGACATGGGACACTTTATGCAAGAAAATAAAAGAAATAGATAAACCAAGAAACAATATGCAAATGAAACATCAGTTAAGAAGCGCAGTGTGTACTGAAGGCCGCCGTATGGCAGGAGCTCGCGCTCTTTGGGTAGCCGCAGGTATGAAACACGAACAGTTTGGCAAACCCATTATTGCTATTGTCAACTCGTTCACACAGTTTGTGCCAGGTCACACACATCTGCATGAGATCGGTCAGATTGTGAAGAAGGAAATTGAGAGTATGGGTTGCTATGCTGCCGAGTTCAACACCATCGCCATTGACGATGGTATCGCTATGGGACACGACGGTATGTTGTATTCTTTGCCGTCGCGCGACATTATCGCTGACTCAGTAGAATACATGGTCAACGCACACAAGGCTGATGCTATGATTTGCATTTCCAATTGCGACAAGATTACTCCGGGTATGCTTATGGCTTCTATGCGCCTTAACATCCCTACCGTGTTCTGCTCGGGCGGCCCTATGGAGGCTGGACGATGGAACGGCGAGAATGCCGACCTTATCACAGCTATGATTAAGGGTGCCGACAAGACTGTGTCAGACGACGAACTGGAGAAGATTGAGAAGTGCTCGTGTCCGGGATGCGGATGCTGCTCGGGTATGTTCACAGCCAACTCGATGAACTCTCTTACCGAGGCCATCGGTATGGCTCTGCCTGGCAACGGCACTATCCTTGCAACTCACAAGAACCGTATCGAACTCTTCAAGGCAGCTGCACGCCAGATTGTGAAGAACGCCTTCGCCTACTATCAGGACGGCGATGAGAGCGTATTGCCGCGCAGCATTGCCACTCGCGACGCTTTCCTCAACGCCATGACCCTCGACATTGCCATGGGTGGCAGCACCAACACCGTGCTCCACTTGCTCGCTATCGCTCAGGAGGCTGAGACCGAATTTACTATGGCTGACATCGACCGCTTGAGCCGTCACGTGCCTTGCCTGTGCAAGCTCTCGCCGAATACTCAGAAGTATAGCGTACAGGAGTGCAACCGTGCAGGGGGTATTCTCGGAATATTGAACGAGCTGAACCGTGGCGGACTCATTCACGGCGACGTGAAGCGAGTTGACGGAATGACGCTTGCCGAGGCTATGGCTGAATATGACATTACTGGCGAAAGTATTTCAGCCGAAGCCGACCGCATTTATCACAGCGCACCGGGCAGAAAGTTCTCTACACAGATGGGCAGTCAGGACGCTCAGTGGGAGTCGCTCGATGCCGACCGTGAGAACGGTTGCATTCGCTCGCTCTCTCACGCCTACACCAAGGACGGTGGATTGGCTGTGCTCTTCGGCAACATTGCCCAGGACGGATGCGTGGTTAAGACAGCAGGTGTAGACCCGTCAATATGGAAGTTCAGCGGTCCTGCCAAGGTGTTCGACTCACAGGAGGCAGCCTGCGATGGCATCCTCGGTGGAAAGATAAAGAGTGGCGACTGCGTTGTCATCACTCACGAGGGTCCGAAGGGCGGTCCGGGCATGCAGGAGATGCTTTATCCTACATCTTATATCAAGAGTATGCACCTCGGCAAGGAGTGCGCCCTCATCACCGACGGACGTTTCTCGGGTGGTACGTCAGGTCTCAGCATCGGACACATCTCGCCTGAGGCTGCAGCTGGTGGCAACATCGGAAAGATAAAGGACGGCGACATCATCGAGATTGACATCCCCAATCGTACAATCAATGTGAAGCTAAGCGACGAGGAACTTGCTGCACGTCCGCAGCAACCTCTGACACGCGACCGCCATGTGAGCAAGGCATTGCGAGCATACGCACAGAGTGTAAGCTCGGCAGACAAGGGTGGAGTGAGAATAATATAAGATACTTTTATACAATATGGAACAGATAACAGGAGCAGAAGCCTTGATGCGCTCTCTCAAGAACGAGGGCGTTAAAACCATCTTCGGCTATCCCGGTGGAGCGATAATGCCGGTGTTTGATGCTCTCTACGATTATACGAGAGGAGAGAAGAAAGCTTTCGACCATATACTCGTGCGTCATGAACAGGCGGCTGCACATGCAGCTGAGGGTTTCTCGCGCGTTAGTGGTGAGGTAGGAGTGTGCTTGGTGACAAGCGGTCCTGGCGTTACCAACACTTTGACAGGTGTTGCCGATGCCATGATTGACTCTACGCCTATTGTCGTCATTGCCGGACAGGTGGGCGTGAGCGCACTGGGCACTGACGCTTTTCAGGAAGTCGACCTCGTAGGTCTGGCTCAGCCTATCAGCAAGTGGAGCTATCAGATACGTCGTCCCGAGGACATAGCATGGGCCATAAGCCGTGCTTTCTACATTGCACGCACCGGTCGTCCCGGTCCGGTCGTCATTGACTTCCCCAAGAGTGCGCAGGTTAGCACATGCGAATGGCAGCCGGCTAAGGTTACGTCGGTACGCAGCTACGACCCTTATCCTAAGATTCTGGACGACCACGTGGCAGCCGCAGCACAGCTCATCAACAAGGCCAAGCGTCCGTTGGCGCTCGTAGGTCATGGAGTGGAATTAGGTGGAGCGCAGAACGAACTTGTAGAGTTTCTTGAGAAAGCCGACATACCTGCTGCACGCACCTTGTTAGGCTTGTCGGCTCTGCCGTCCGACCATCCGCTCAACGTCGGAATGCTTGGCATGCACGGCAGCTATGCACCCAACGTAATGACCCAGCAGGCTGATGTCATTATAGCCATTGGTATGCGTTTCAGCGACCGTGTGACTGGTCGTCTCGACACATACGCCAAGCAGGCCAAGATAATACATCTCGACATAGACAATGTAGAGATTGACAAGAACGTGAAGACCGACGTGTCGGTAGTAGGCGACTGCAAGATGTCGTTGCCAGCCATAACCCGACTGCTCAACAAGAACGAGCACACCGAGTGGATAGCAGGCTTCAAGCCTTATCTCCAGCAGGAGACCGAAAAGGTCATCGAGCCAGCCATTCATCCCAAGGATGGACCGCTGCTCATGGGCGAGGTAGTGAATGCCGTGGCTGAGGCTACCGATGGCGAGGCTGTTCTGGTGAATGATGTTGGTCAGAACCAGATGTTCTCTTGCCGCTACTTCAAGTACAAGCGCAAATTGAGTGTTGTCACAAGTGGCGGACTCGGCACAATGGGATTCGGACTCCCGGCTGCTGTAGGTGCTACATTCGGTGCTCCCGACCGCACTATCTGCCTCTTCACAGGCGACGGCGGTTTCCAGATGAGCATTCAGGAACTTGGTACCATCATGGAGCAGCAGGCACCGGTCAAGGTGATACTGATGAACAACAACTATCTGGGCAACGTTCGCCAGTGGCAGGACATGTTCTTCAATCATCGCCAGTCGTTCACCAAGATGCTCAATCCCGACTATCGTCAGATATGCAGCGGCTATCATCTCAACTACGATGTGGTGATTGATCGCAACGACCTTCATGCAGCCATCGACAAGATGCTCGCCACTCCTGGTCCGTACATTCTCGAATGTGCCATTAAGGAGGAGGACAACGTGCTGCCGATGACGCCTCCGGGAAAGAGCGTTGACGAAATGCTGCTTGAGATAAATATTTAGTGGTGTTAAAAATCAACATTGCGCCTTGGCGCATAACATTTAACATTTAACACCTAACATTTAACATTATAGAAATGGAACTATATACATTGCTGGTTTACTCGGAAAACATAGCTGGTATACTGAATCAGATTACCGCTGTGTTCACCCGTCAGCAGGTCAACATAGAGAGTCTGAACGTTTCGGCTTCGAGCATAGAGGGAATACATAAGTACACCATCACGGCATGGAGCAACGAGGAACAGATAATCAAGATAACCAAGCAGATAGAGCGCAAGATTGACGTTATCAAGGCCGACTACTATCTCGACAACGAGCTATTCATCCATGAGATTGCCATCTACAAGATTTCAACACCAGTGATGATGGATAATCCAGAGGTGTCGCGCGTGATACGTCGAAGCGGTGCGCGTATGATGGAGGTTAATCCCACATACGCCACAGTACAGATAGCAGGACTTACTGAGGACGTGCAGAACCTCTTCAATGCCCTCAACTCTTTCGGATGTCTGCTGCAATACTCACGCTCGGGCCGTATTGCCGTGACACGTAGCATGGACGAGCCTGTGTCGGAGTATCTGCATAAGAATAAGAATATGTAATAAAAGCCCCTCCCTAGTAAGGAGGGGCTTAAAATTAAAACTATGAATCTACTAAGCAAAATCGGAAGCTACGACTTCCTCGTGGAACCATTCCACTGTGATTTCTCCAACCACATCTTTATCGGACACTTGGGCAACCATCTGCTCAATGCCGCCGACTTCCACTCCAACGAGCGAGGCTACGGCATGGACTATCTCAACACCGTACACAAGACATGGGTGCTATCGCGCTTCGTCATGGAGATGAACGAGATGCCCGAAGCCTACGACCGCATCACCATCGACACATGGGTGGAGAATGTCATGAAGTTCTTCACAAGCCGCAATTACGCCATCCGCAACAAGGAGGGCAAGGTGTATGGCTACGGACGCAGTATCTGGGCAATGATTGATACCGACTCGCGTCAGCCCGTAGACATTCTGCAGGAGCGTGACGAACTCATTACGAAGTATATCGAAAACGGGAAGGAGTGTCCCATAGAACCGTTCAAGCGTGTCAAGGTGGCTAAGACTGCCGAGTGCATACACCACGTGGAGACTCACTACAGCGACGTTGACGTGAACGGCCACATCAACTCCGTGAAGTATATAGAGCACATCCTCGACATGTGGACCATCGAATGGTATAAGACCCATCGTCTGAAGCGCCTCGACATAGCCTATGTAGCTGAATCGTACTTCGGCGACACGCTCCACTTCTCAGTAGAGCGACGCTCCGACGAAGAGTGCGACATATTGGTGCAGAAAACTTCCGACGACAGCCCCGAAATGAAGGAAGTGTGCCGATGCAAACTTACATTTGCTAAGAAGGGATAAAACATAAATAAAGCCTGGCAGAATTGATTCCTGCCAGGCTTTATTGTTAGTGTGAAACTATAGTGTCTTAGCTTTAATCTGTTTGTTCCTCTTTACTTCGTAGCAAACTTGAAGCTGCGGAAGTATACTTTCAGGTCTTCGCCCGAGATGTTGGTGAGACGAAGCTTTTTGGCCTTCAGACCGTCAATCTCTGCGCCTGTGTTCACTACAGTCTTTCGGCGCTGGTTCATGCTGAGGGTGATAGGTTGCCATGCGCCACCAGTGAAGACTTCGAGCTTGAACTTATGGGCAATGTTCTCAACGTCGAAGTTGAAGTCCATACCGTTGAGCGTTACCTCGTGGTCGGTCTCAATCTCGATGAATCCGTCCTTCTGCCAGTTGATTACCTCGTTGGAAGGGGCAACCATGACGTTGGTGTTCTTGATGCTGATAGGCAGCAGGCGCAGCTGGTCGACATTGCTCTTGAGCTTGTATGGCATGTATTCAGCCACATTTGAGAGTGTGGTGCCGTTCTGCTTGTTGTAGTTGTCGACAGCCAATGTGAAGAGCTTATGCAATGTGGGCAGCATAACCTTTGTGCCAACCTTAATGCCGGGCTGTAGGGCGTGGCGCACGTCGGAGTTCTCAAGTTCGAACATCTGCTCTTGTATAGATGTTGCCTGGCTGTAGAGATTGTCGAAGCTGATGGCAGGGTTGCCTTGGAGCATCATTACGACCGTAGTGCCGTAGTCGGCAAGGTTCTTGGCTTGCAGCAGCCATGGACGCAGTTCGCGTATAAGTTCCTTGTTGGTCTTGTCGGAAAGCAGGAGGTCGCAAGCGTTCTTGAGTTGCAGACACTTGGCATTGATCTCCTCAGTAGCCTTGCGGTCGCCCTTGACGGCAGCTGCTGCCACATCTTTCAGTTCCTCGCCCTCATCGCGGCGGAATCCGTGTCCGTTCTGTCCTAAATCCTTATTATATAAGGCGAAAGTGCGCAGAGCCTCGGCATTGGCAGGCAGCAAGTCGTTGATGCCCTTGAGCCAGTCGGTCTCGGCATCGTAAGCCTTCATGTTCCAAGTGTAGTCGGCTATGCCATAGAGCGAGATTTTGGAAGCCTCGGCATGTTCCATAGGGTTAGACACAAATCCCGACACGTCGTCGGCAATGTCCTTGCCGTTGCCGTAGGCAGGACCGAGCAGGATGTGGTCTCTCACGAAGTCGCTCACGGGGAAGTTCCACCAGATGTAAGCCTTGCGGTCGATACGGCTGTTGATCCATTGCATCGACTCCTTGTCAATGCAATGCACCACGGAGTTGCCCGTCCACATGATGCGTATGTCCTTGTTCATCTTGGTGCCGAGGGTGCGCAGATAGCCCTTCTCGTCGTTAGCCCAAGCACGGTTGTATTCGGTAGGACACATAATAAGAGGTGAGATGTCCTTATGGCGGTTGATGAAGTTGTCGTCGACATAGTTGAGCAGTTCGGCTTGCTTGTCGGCCTTGGCACCCTCGCCCCAGATGTCGTCGAAGAATACGGCGAATGAGCGTATGCCGAGAGCGTACATCATTTCGAGTTTGTTGATGAGGTTGTCGCGGTCTTCGTTGTTCCATTTGATGTCAACGCCCGGATGAATGGCCCAGTAGAAGTTGACACCATTCTGCTTCGACACCTCGTTGAGTTCCTTAATGCGGTTGGCCTCGTCGGTAGGGTAGGGCTTGCGCCACTGGTCGCGGTGGTAGGGGTCGTCCTTCGGTCCGTAGATGTATGTGTTCATCTTGTTGCGACCATAGAAGGCAATCTGGCTGAGGCGAGCCTTATGGCTCCACGGTGTGCCATAGAAACCCTCTACAGTTCCGCGGAAGTCAACATCGGGCCAGTCGGTAACGGTACCAGTCTCGAGCTTGCCCTTGGCTATTGAGCCGAGCAATGTCTGCACGCCGTAGAAGAGTCCCTCCTCGTCGTTGCCTATGATTACAGCTCCCTTGTCGTTGATGCTGAGCCAGTAGCCCTCAGCCTTTCGTGGAAGATGCTTGGCGTATGCCTTGACACACTTGTCGCCCTTGATGCCGAGTGTTATGGTGAACTTGGCTTTGGGGTTGGCAGTCAGACTGTTTTTTAGGGCGGCAACGGCAAACGAGTTGCCACGATTGTTGCTGGTCTTGATATTAACGCTTTGTGGCAACTGTGCAAATCCAGTGCTCTGTATGTTCTGCGGCACGGGGTTTACAAGTTTGAACTGGGCTTTGGCTGGCATCGTTCCTGCCAAGGCGAGTGCGGAGATGATTCCGATGGTCAGTTTGTTCATTTTATTTGTATGTATTTTGATTGTCTATAATAGATATGGTTTATTTTGTTTTGCAAACTTACATAAAAAAGTAAAGAAGTAGAAAAGTAAAAAGGTAAAAAAAGGTAAAAAGTAAAAAGTAAAAAGGGTAAAGGGTGAAAAGTGGAAAGTGTTGTCGGAATGGCACATAAATGAACGTTTTGTGCAGATATGAAATTAATTTGTAAAAAACTGATATAAAAATTTGCAGGTAACTTATAATTTATTATCTTTGCAGTCGTAAAAAATACAATATAACACCTCGATAACAAAAAAACACTCCAATTAGTTAGCAAGACAACTAATATAAAGGAAATATATAAACCCGCGGTCGTTAAGTTTGACCGCACAAAACAATTGTAGTATGGCACAAATGAATTTCGGTGGCGTTGTAGAGACTGTAGTCACCAGCAAAGAGTTTTCATTGGAAAAAGCACGTGAAGTTCTTAAAAACGAAACAATTGCCATTTTGGGATACGGTATTCAGGGACCTGGTCAGGCAGGTAACTTACGCGACAACGGATTTAATGTAATCGTTGGTCAGCGTCCAGGCAAGACTTACGATAAGGCTGTGGCCGATGGTTGGGTGCCTGGCAAGACTCTGTTCTCTGTAGAAGAGGCAGCCGAGAAGGGTACAATCATCTGCATGCTTCTTTCTGACGCTGGTCAGATTGCAGTATGGCCGAAAATCAAACAATATCTCACACCGGGCAAGACCCTTTACTATTCACACGGCTTCGCTATCAACTGGAACGACCGTACTGGCGTAGTTCCTCCTGCTGATGTCGACGTTATCATGGTGGCTCCTAAGGGCTCGGGCACTTCGCTCCGTACAATGTTCCTCGAAGGCCGTGGCTTGAACTGCTCTTATGCAGTATATCAGGACCACTCAGGCAAGGCAGAGGAGAAGACAATCGCCTTCGGTATCGGTATCGGTGCAGGCTATCTGTTCAAGACAACATTCCAGCGTGAGGCTACTTCAGACCTTACAGGTGAGCGTGGCTCGCTGATGGGTGCCATCGAGGGACTGCTTGAGGCTCAGTATGAGGTTCTGCGCGAGCACGGACACTCACCTTCTGAGGCTTTCAACGAGACTGTTGAGGAGTTGACACAGAGCCTTATGCCTCTCTTCGCCGAGAAGGGTATGGACTGGATGTATGCCAACTGCTCTACAACAGCTCAGCGTGGCGCCTTGGATTGGGCTCCTCGTTTCCGCGAGGCTATCAAGCCTGTTATGGAGTGGCTCTACCTCTCAGTCAAGACTGGTAACGAGGCTCAGATTTCAATCGATTCTAACTCTAAGCCAGACTATCGTGAGAAACTCAACGCCGAACTTAAGGCTATGCACGACATGGAGATGTGGCGCGCTGCCGAGACAGTTCGAGAGCTTCGTCCTGAGAACGAGGCTAAGTAAAGCGTGACTTAGACATAAAACATAAGGATTTATTAGATCATATTTGATAGATTTTGTAGAGGTCGGCTGGGGGCGCCCAGTTTAGGCCTCTACTTTTTTTGTATTCATATTTTTATTTTGTAGTCAGAATTATATTTTGTAACTTTACATCCGCCAACAGGTACAAAGGGCTTTATCTTTGATTACATTAAAACAACAGTCATTATGGATGCAAACTATATTGAAATCACAATACGTCTTTCGTTGGCTCTTCTGCTGGGAGGTGCCATAGGCATTGAGCGTGAATACAGAGCCAAGGAGGCTGGTTTTCGCACTCATTTTCTTGTTGCCTTGGGCAGCGCACTCTTCTGCCTTGTGTCGCAGTTTGGTTTTGGTATAGACCTGAAAGACTCGTCGCGCGTGGCGGCACAGGTGGTTTCGGGCATCGGATTTCTTGGTGCCGGCACTATCATATTCCAGAAGAATGTGGTGCGTGGATTGACGACAGCTGCCGGACTTTGGGTTACGGCTGCTATTGGTCTGGCTTGCGGAACGGGTATGTATGTTGCTGCATCTATTGCTACGTTTATGGTTCTGCTCGGCCTTGAGGTGCTCAACGCCTTGATTCCACCGTTGAATACGTCGACAGTAGAGCTGTCGTTCAAGGCTCCGTCGAAGGAGAGCGTGCGCCAGCTTATAGAGAAGCTGAAGCATGAGGGCATGGAGATACAGTTGTATGAACTGAAGGACAGCTTCACATCGCAAGGCGAGGTATTCGAAGCCGACATACAGCTGAAGGTGAAGCGTGGCGAGAGCGACTGTCTGCGGATAATCGACTATATGGAGGATTTCTCAGATGTCACGATAGTTACAACCGAGGGCTAATGTTGGGTGCTTACAAAATAATAATAAAAACTATATATTTTTTGAACAATGAAAACAAGTGATAAAACCCTACACCGTCTTCTGTTTATATGTCTTGGTAATATATGCCGTTCGCCGGCTGCTGAGGGCGTGATGCGTGCCAAGGTGCATGCAGCCCATAAGGATGATGAATTCGTGATAGACTCGGCAGGTATTGGCGACTGGCATGTAGGACAATTGCCCGACCGCCGTATGCGCGAACGTGGAGCATTGAGAGGCTACCGCTTCGACAGCCATGCCCGACAGATACTCCAGTCGGACTTTGACGATTTCGACCTGCTGCTTGTCATGGACAGCGACAACTATCGCATAGTTACCGCTAAGGCTCCTACGGAAGAGGCACGCCAAAAGGTGCGCATGCTTACCGATTATCTGCCAGAGGGAAGCAAGGCAACTGTTGTGCCCGACCCTTATTATGGCGACCTTTCGGACTTTGATTATGCTCTCGACCTTATAGAGGAGGCTTGCGACGGACTTCTGTATTCGTTTATCGAAGACAAATAGAACAATAAAACAAAAAAACAACATTGTTTCACTTCGTTATAGTGTTACAATGTTGTTTTTGTTTTTTTAGCTTTACAATTAGGACATTCGCCCTTGATGACGAACGAGGCTGAATGTTGGCAGAAGCCAGGGGGCAGAGAGAACACAGGAACCGGTACATTCTCCATACAGAACGACCGTCCGCACACTTCGCAGTAGAAGTGTACGTGGTTGTCGTGATGATGGCATTCGCCTTGTTCGTTGCACAATTCGTAGTTCATCACTCCGCGTCCGTCTTCGAAGGCGTGAACCACGTCGTGCTTTAGGAATAATGTAAGTACACGGAAGATGCTCGACTTGTCCATCGAGAGAAGGAGTGTCTCCATGTCTTTCAGACTTTGGGGACACCCCTGGCGGGCAAGGGCATCGTACACCAGAATGCGGTTGGCTGTTGGTCGTATGCCCTTGCTTGCTAATCGTTCGGTAATTTCCTGACCGTTCATTTTTTTACTTTGTTACAGCCTCAAGAGCTTTCACCCAGTTGGTGTCGAGTGAGAACTGTGTGATGAACTTCTCGTTGTCGACATAGCTGTATATTACCTCCTTGTCGACATCGTTGAACAATGAGTTGTTGATAGTAGCCGTGCGGAACTTAGCCTTCAGCAGCTCCTTGTCCTTTGCTTTGGTGGTTTGGCTGAGGCGTTTTACAAACAGGTTGACAAAGTCAATCATAGCGTTGGTCTGTTCGCCCAGATTGTACTCGGTGAATGTGCTGTCCTGGCTGCCTTTATCAATGAGATAGAAGATGGCATCGTACTTGAAGCAGGCTATCTTGCGCTCGTTCAGATTCTTGGTTGTGTCGTTGGCAAGTGTTTCGGCCTGTTTCTCAAGACGCTTAACCTCCTTCAGTATCTCTTGTGCCGAAGCATTTGCTATGGTGGCACATATCATGGCGAGTATCAATATGATTCTTTTCATACGTGTAATATTCGTTTTTATTTGTTTTTATAAAGTATCTTCTTGTGGTTGATGCACGCAGGCAGTTCGTCCTCGTAGTGGGTCACCATGATAAGAGTCTTGCCCTTGCGCTGGCAGAAAGCCTCAATCACCTGCTTCACGTGTCGGCTGTTGGGTTCGTCGAGACCGTGCAATGGTTCGTCGAGAATCAGCAGTTCGGGATCCTTCACCATGGCTCTTGCCAGCAACACCAGTCGCTGTTCGCCACTCGAGAGCTTCAGGAAACTCTTGTCGGCAAGCTGCTCTATTCCGAAAATGCTCATCCATTTGAGGCATGTTTCGTGGTTTTGCGGGTCGGGTTTTACGTACAGGCTCACGGCGTTGCTGAATCCGCTTGCCACGATGCGTTCTACGGTCACGTTGCTGCGGAAGGCGCGGTGCATTTCGGGCGAAACGTAGCCTATGTGCTTCTTGATGTCCCAGATGCTTTCGCCGCTACCTCGTGTCTTGTCGAAGAGGGTGATGTCGCAAGCGTAGCTTTGTGGGTTGTCGGCACATACAAGGCTCAGCAGCGTAGACTTTCCGCTGCCGTTGCGTCCGGTCAGCGCCCAATATTCGCCGTTCATCACCTGCCAGTCGAGGTCTTTCAGAATGGTTCGCTCGCCGTAGCGTATGCTCACCTTGTGCATGTCTACTACGCGCTGTGCATTGTATTCCTCCTTCTTGTATGCCATCTGTTCAATCATCTGGTGCCAGTTGTCGGGTATGTTGGCAGGAGTGTTGTCGGGCTGTTGCTGAGCCATATACTCGCTGCGAGTCATCTTGTGCCCTACAGTCATATTGCTCACCTCAACTACGTGCGACACAAACTCCGGGATGTCCTTGGTGCGGTTCACCACAAGCATTATCTGTATGCCGTGCTCGGTCGACAGAATCTGCAGCAGATTGGTGAGCTGCTCGCGTGCCTCCTTGTCGAGTCCGATGTAAGGATTGTCGATGATGAGCAGTCGGGGCTGCGAGAATATTGACGATGCGATGACCAGCTTGCGCAGTTCGCCGCTCGACAGCAGTATGACGTACTTGTCGAGCATAGTCTGAAGTCCGAACAGCTCGTATATGTGCTGCTGCAAGCAGCGGCGCTCTTCGGTGTCGTCGCAGGCTGCCTGGTATGCCGCTTCGAGTCGTGAGCCTACGGTAGCCGTTTCGGGATCAATCTCAGTCTGATTCCATCGCTGCTGCAGATAATACGTAGAGTCGTTGTCGCCTCCGTAAGTATCCTTGAAGCAGACATATTTGATATTGTCTGAAATGTACTCCTTGATCGACGGCGCGAAGTCGTACTTGATGCTGTCGCCCAGCAACGGATGTTTGCCCGTGATGATGTCGACGAACATTGACTTGCCGCCTCCGTTGGGTCCGGCTATTGCTATGTTCTCACCATCGAGAAGCTCGAAGTTTACTGGTTGAGCCATGCGCCATTCGGGCATGCGTGTCACTCCATCCTTAATGTCAATTATCCTTTGCATAGTCTATCCTGATTCTTGTTGATAAAATCTTTCCACCCGTTGTAGTGTGTGTCGGTCACGGGGCGTCCCTGCTGCATGAAGTGGCAGTAGGCCACGCCCAGAGCATCGGTGGCATCCATAAGCTTTGGCATTTGGTCGGCGTTGAGCCGTAGCAGACGTTTGAGCATATCGGCCACCTGTTCCTTCGACGCCTGTCCCTGTCCGGTTATCGCCATCTTTATCTTCATTGGAGCATATTCGTGAACAGGTACGCTGTGGCCTACGGCAGCTGCTATAGCCACGCCTTGCGAACGTCCGAGCTTGAGCATTGACTGTACGTTCTTGCCGAAGAAGGGGGCTTCGATAGCCATTTCGTCGGGCAGGAATTGGTCGATTATCTCCGTCACTCGGCTGTGTATCTTGCCCAGTCGCAGATAGGGGTCGGAGTCACGGCGCATGTCGATGACACCCATAGCCACCATTTCAGCCTTGTTGCCCGTAGCCCTCAGCACTCCATAGCCCATGACGTTAGTGCCGGGGTCGATGCCGAGTATTATCTTTTCTGTTTTCAAATCCTTATTTCTTATCTGTCCAGATAGGGGTTGTGTGCCAACTCATATCCCATAGTAGTCTGCTGTCCATGTCCGGGCAGCAGAGTGATGTCATCGGGGAACTGCACAAACATGCGCAGGCTCTGAATAATCATGAGCATGCTTCCGCCTTCGAAGTCGGTACGGCCTATAGAGCCGCGGAACAGGGTGTCGCCGGTGAATGCCACCTTCTCGTCCTTGATGTAGAGCACCACGCTACCCATAGAGTGTCCCGGAGTCTCGATGACCTCTATCTCGTGAGTGCCGAACTTGATGATGTCGCCAGCCTTGAATGTCTTGATCTCAGTCACGATAGGCTCGTCGAGAGTCATTCCGAAGTAGGTAGCCTGCTTGTCGGCAGCCAGCACATAGCTCTCGTCCGAACTGTCAATCTCGAGCGGCAGTCCGTAAGTCTTTGTGATGAAAGCGTCGCCAAAGTTGTGGTCGAGATGTCCGTGAGTGGCAATGAGGTGAACAGGCTTCAGCCCGTTAGTCTTGATGTATTTCTCGATAGCCAGTTTCTCAGCCTCATAGTAGGCGCCGCAGTCGATGATGACACACTCCTTGGTGTCGTCGCTCACAACATAGCAGTTCTCCTGCAGCATGTTGCATGTGAAAGTCTCTATATTAAGCATTACAGTTTTCTTGTCTTTTTACTTTTTTACCCTTTTACTTTTTTACCCTTTTACTTTTTTACTTTTCAAAGCGGCAGGTAAATCAGATATTTCTCCTTAAACCATTCCTCGTCGAACATATCGTGTATTTCGGTGAGGCTCACAATCTTCTTGAACGGCTGAGTCTCGGCCTGCAGATTGCCGCCCTTCAGACAGATGAGACCGTTGGGCAGCGAGTTGTGCTGGTTCTTGTGCGAAATGTTCTTCTTTATAATCTTCACAAGGTCGGGTAGGGGCATCACGGCACGGCTCACCACGAAGTCGTACTGTGCCTTCTCCTCCTCGCCCGACAGCTGCTCAGCCACCACGTTCTTCAGTCCGATGGCCTGTGTCACTTCGTTGACCACGCGAATCTTCTTGCCTGTGCGGTCAATCATCTTAAACTGGCACTCGGGAAACATTATTGCAAGAGGAATGCCAGGGAAGCCTCCGCCCGTGCCAAGGTCGAGAATGCGCGAGCCGTCGCGAAACTTTATCTCGTGGGCTATGGCAAGCGAGTGCAGCACATGGTGCTCGTAGAAGTTGTCCATGTCCTTACGCGAGATCACGTTTATCTTGCTGTTCCAGTCCTCGTACAGCTCCTTGAGCGCTGCGAACTGTGTGCGCTGCGCGTCGGTAAGGTTGGGGAAATATTTCAGTATCAAATCCATATCTTTATATATAATATTGTGTATAGTAAAGTGCAAAGTTAGTGCAAATCGAAGACAATACAAAATAAATGCATTTATTTTTATTGTTGAGGTGCAGCCTAACTTATTAAAAGTTAGTGCAAATCGAAGACAATACAAAAAGAAATCAGCCATTTATAATATATTAAAGTTTCGCAAGCGAAAGCATTATAAGAAGTAAAGTGTTTTTTCGCGCCATACTCCTCAATAAAGAGGCAAGACATTTTTTGTCACGAATTTGGGTCATGGATTATACAAACAGTAGGAGGCTATGGCGTTCCCGCCGTAGCCTCCTACTGTTTGTGCTTGTTAAAGCTATAGTATCACTCCTTATTCTCCCTTGTTCACCACATTTGTGGTAGAAGCGTTGGTTGCGTCTATAGCTGTGCCTGGTGTTCCGTCGTTGATAAAGAACTTAGCCTTGAGATATGCCGTAGGAATCTGAACCTTATACCAACCAGTCTTACCATTATGAGAAGCAGATGCATCGAAAGTCATCTTGACTCCTGGCCATGTAGTCGACGATGTCTTGCCATTATAGAAGTAGCAATAAACATTCTCCCAGTTGGAAGCGTTATCGAAGTAAACATACTCTGGATCAACGGTCTCATCTTCATGTACCTTGGTCACAGTAGTGCTGTATGCTCCGTCAACATAGTAGCCGTGGTTGACAAACTCCACGTCAGCAGTTAACTTATTTCCATTACCATCCAAGAAAATGAGTTGAGCAGGAGCAGTTGTCTCGGTGCCATCATAAGTCCACTTGAAGACATTCTTTCCAGAAACACTCTTACCTACAAGAGGCAACTTTTTATTGATAGCATCATTCCATTCACCAGCATACTTAATTACAGGCTTAACCTTGTTATTCCATACATATACGGCTGCTGCCGCATTGGATGTCTCCAAGAAACAGGAGATTTCATCAGCCTTGCCCAATTCAGGAACGTAAGCCTTCACCTTCTTGTAAGTGACCGAACCTGTTTCTGTCTTGCCTTCCTTGTCAGTTGCACCCCAAGTGATAGTGA
>URQS01000056.1 GCA_900550035.1 uncultured Prevotella sp.
AGCTTAGCCTTGATGAACTCGCGGTTGAGGCGAGCGATGTTGGCGATAGACTCGTTCTTCGGGCACTCAGCCTCGCAAGCGCGGGTGTTGGTGCAGTTACCGAAGCCGAGCTCCTCCATCTTAGCAATCATAGCCTTGGCACGCTTAGCTGCCTCAGGACGGCCCTGTGGAAGGAGAGCGAGCTGGCTGACCTTAGAGCTTACGAAGAGCATTGCAGAACCGTTCTTGCAGGCTGCTACACAGCAACCGCAACCGATACATGTAGCGCAATCCATTGCCTCGTCAGCGTCTTCCTTCGGGATGAGGATAGCGTTAGCATCCTGGGGCTGGCCTGTGCGAACGCTAACGTAACCACCTGCCTGCATGATCTTGTCGAATGCAGAGCGGTCTACCATGCAGTCCTTGATAACTGGGAATGCAGCCGAACGCCAAGGCTCAACGGTGATAACATCACCATCGTTGAACTTACGCATGTACAGCTGGCAGGTTGTGGCACCCTGATTAGGTCCGTGGGGATGACCGTTGATGTAGAGTGAGCACATACCGCAGATACCCTCGCGGCAGTCGTGATCGAATACGAAAGGCTCGTTGCCTTCCTCGATGAGCTGCTCGTTAAGGATGTCGAGCATCTCAAGGAATGAGGTATCCGTAGGGATATCCTTCATCTCGCGTGTGTCAAAGTGACCCTTGTCCTGCGGGCCGTTCTGACGCCAATATTTCAGTGTGAATGATATATTTGCCATAATCTTTATTAGTTCTTATAGTTACGTGTCTGTACCTTGATTGCCTCGTACTCGAGCGGCTCCTTAATGAGCTCAGGAGCTGTCTCGTCATTGTTCTTGTACTCCCAGCAACCTACATAGAAGAAGTTCTCGTCGTCGCGCTGTGCCTCGCCCTCTGGAGTCTGATGCTCCTCGCGGAAGTGACCACCGCAAGACTCCTCACGTGAGAGGGCGTCGTGTGCGATGAGCTCACCCATGAGGATGAAGTCGCGGAGGTGGATAGCCTTGTCGAGCTCTACGTTCAAGCCTTCCTTCGATCCAGGGATGAAGAGGTTGGTGTTGAACTCCTTGCGGATCTTCTTGATAAGCTCGATGCCTTCCTTCAAGCCTTCAGCTGTACGACCCATACCTACGTGCTCCCACATGATGTGGCCAAGTTCTTTGTGGATAGAGTCAACAGAGCGCTTACCCTTGATGTTCATGAGGCGGTCGATTTCAGCCTGAACACCCTTCTCTGCCTCTGCAAACTCAGGCATATCGGTAGAGAGATGCGGCCAGATAGCCTGGTCGGCGAGGTAGTTCTGGATGGTGTAAGGCAATACGAAGTAACCATCGGCCAAGCCCTGCATAAGAGCAGAAGCACCAAGACGGTTGGCACCGTGGTCAGAGAAGTTACACTCACCGATAGCGAACAGACCTGTGATAGATGTCTGGAGCTCGTAGTCTACCCAAATACCACCCATTGTGTAGTGGATAGCAGGATAGATCATCATCGGGTTGTAGTACTTAACGCCGTTGATCTCGTTGGCAAGCTCACCCGGGTTAACGTCGGTAATCTCCTCATACATGTCGAAGAGGTTGCCATAACGCTGACGGATAACGTCGATGCCGAGACGGTTGATTGACTCAGAGAAGTCGAGGAATACGGCAAGACCGGTGTTGTTCACGCCGAAGCCCTTGTCGCAACGCTCCTTGGCTGCACGTGAAGCAACGTCACGAGGAACGAGGTTGCCGAATGCCGGATAGCGGCGCTCCAAGTAGTAGTCGCGGTCTTCCTCAGGAATGTCGCTACCCTTCTTGGTGCCAGCCTGCAGAGCCTTGGCGTCCTCGATGTTCTTCGGTACCCAGATACGACCGTCGTTACGCAGTGACTCTGACATAAGAGTAAGCTTAGACTGCTTATCGCCGTGTACGGGGATACATGTCGGGTGGATCTGTACGTAGCAAGGATTTGCGAAGTAAGCACCCTTACGATAGCACTGGATAGCAGCTGTACAGTTGCAACCCATAGCGTTTGTAGAAAGGAAGTATGTGTTGCCATAACCGCCAGTAGCGATAACAACTGCGTTTGCTGAGAAACGCTCAAGCTTACCGGTAACGAGGTTCTTGGCGATGATACCACGAGCACGACCGTCAACGATAACTACGTCTTCCATCTCGTAACGAGTATAGAGGAGCACACGGCCTGTGTTAACCTGCTTTGAAAGTGCTGAGTAAGCACCGAGGAGCAGCTGCTGACCGGTCTGACCCTTAGCGTAGAATGTACGTGACACCTGAGCACCACCGAATGAACGGTTGGCGAGCATGCCGCCGTACTCACGAGCGAAAGGAACGCCCTGAGCAACGCACTGGTCGATGATGTCGTTTGATACCTCAGCAAGGCGGTATACGTTAGCCTCACGAGCACGATAGTCACCACCCTTTACTGTATCATAGAACAAACGATATACTGAGTCGCCGTCGTTCTGATAGTTCTTGGCAGCGTTGATACCACCCTGAGCTGCGATAGAGTGAGCGCGACGCGGAGAGTCCTGGATGCAGAAGTTAAGCACACGGAAACCCATTTCGCCGAGGCTGGCTGCTGCAGAAGCACCTGCAAGACCTGTACCTACAACGATAATGTCGAGCTTGAGTTTGTTCTTGGGGTTCACCAGACGCTGGTGAGCTTTATAGTTGGTCCACTTCTCGGCCACTGGGCCTTCAGGGATTCTTGAATTAATAGTCTTAGCCATAATAGAAATTATGATTTTTGAATGTTGATTGTTGAATTAGCAGCAAAGGCTCGGTGCGCAACCAAGGGCGAAAGCGATTACTACTACGAGGAAACCGAGGATGAGGAGGGTTGAGTAAACCTGACCGATAACCTTCCAACGGTTGAACCATACCTTACCGTTCCAGCCGAATGTCTGCATTGCGCTCCAGAAGCCGTGTGTGAGGTGGAACCAGAGAGCTACGAGCCATACGATGTAGAGAACTACGTAAACCGGGTTCTTGAATGTCTCCTGAATCCAGCCGAAGCCGTCAGCAGGATCACATACGCCCTCGAAACCTACAAGCTCAGCAAACATCATGTTGTACCAGAAGTTGAAGAAGTGGAGCAACAGACCGAGCAGAACGATGATACCGAGTACGAGCATGTTCTGTGATGCCCACTCTACGTTCTGAGGCTTAGCTACAACCTCATAGCGAGAGGTACCGCGAGCGGCACGGTTCTGCATCGTAAGCCAGAAGGCGTAAACGATGTGGATTACTGCGAGGGCAGCCAAGCCCATTGTCGCAACTACGGCATACCAGTTGGCACCGAGTAACTCACAGATAGTGTTGTAAGCGTCTCCAGAGAAGAGAGCTGCAACATTCATTGACATGTGGAATGTCAGGAATAGAACAAGGGCGACACCAGTCAAGGCCATCACCACCTTTCTACCGATAGATGAATTGATTAACCACATAAATGATTTGAAATTTAAATTATTAACTGTTAGAATTATTGATGTTTCATTCCTTAAGGTTACACAGTTATTTAAAGGCTGTTCACACTATACTATATAATAGGTATAGGCCATATCCTTACAGTCTGCAAAAATACTGAAATTTGATGATAAATCAAACTATTTCTCTCCAAAAATCATTTTTTATTCTTAATTTTGCGAGCATGAAACTTAGGAGGTATGGCTTGGGGCTGTACCGCACAAATTAACACCGACAAGCAATATATGATTTTCAACTACGACGTTATAGTCATCGGAGGCGGACATGCCGGATGCGAGGCTGCCACAGCAGCAGCACGTATGGGCGCCAAGACATGTCTGGTGACGATGGATATGAACAAGATTGGACAGATGAGCTGCAACCCTGCCATTGGCGGAATCGCCAAGGGACAGATTGTGCGCGAGATTGATGCGCTGGGAGGCGAGATGGGGCTCGTGACGGATGCTACTTCTATACAGTTCCGTATGCTCAACCGTGGCAAAGGACCTGCCGTTTGGAGTCCACGTGCACAATGCGACCGCGGCAAATTCATCTGGGAGTGGCGCACACTCTCGACCGTGTCGACGGATTGGACATCTGGCAGGACGAGGCATGCGAACTCCTGGTGGAGAAAGGCGAAGCGGTTGGAGTGGAAACGGTGTGGGGCGTGACGTTCCGCGCTAAAGCTGTAATCATCACAGCGGGCACATTCCTCAACGGACTGATGCACGTGGGACGCAAGCAGGTGCCGGGCGGACGATGCGCCGAACCTGCCGTACTGCACTTCACCGAGAGCATCACCCGACACGGCATCACTTCACAGCGAATGAAGACGGGCACACCGGTACGCATAGACCGACGCTCCGTACACTTCGAGGACATGGAATGCCAACCCGGCGAAACCGACTATCACGGTTTCTCCTATATGACATCACCACGCCACTTGCAACAGCTTCCATGCTGGACAACTTATACTAATAAGGAGGTGCACGAGACGCTGCGCGCTGCCATTGCCGAATCGCCTCTCTATAACGGACAGATTCAGTCAACGGGTCCACGCTACTGCCCCTCGATAGAAACCAAACTCGTGACATTCCCCGACAAGGACCAACATCCGCTCTTTCTCGAACCTGAGGGCGAGGACACCAACGAGATGTATCTTAACGGTTTTTCTTCGTCCATGCCGATGGACGTCCAGCTCGCCGCCTTGAAGAAAATAAAGGCTTTCCGTGATATAAAAGTCTACCGACCGGGCTACGCCATAGAGTACGACTACTTCGACCCTACGCAGCTGAAGCCGTCGTTGGAGTCGAAGATAGTAAAGGGTCTGTTCTTCGCAGGCCAGGTCAACGGCACAACAGGATATGAGGAAGCCGGCGGACAAGGCACCATTGCCGGCATCAACGCTGCCCTACTCTGCGGCGGCAGCGAACCATACATCATGAAGCGCGACGAAGGCTACATCGGAGTGCTCATCGACGACCTCACAACTAAGGGTGTTGACGAACCGTATCGCATGTTCACCTCACGAGCCGAATACCGCATACTGCTCCGTCAAGACAATGCCGACGCCCGACTCACCGAAACGGCTTACAACCTCGGACTCGCCTCGCGCGAACGTTACGACCATTGGCTTAAGAAGAAGGCGGAGATTGAGCGCATAGTCAACTTCTGCAACTCTACCAACGTGAAGCCTCGCGACGTAAACGCAGCTCTCGAATCGTTCGGTACAACTCCTATGCAGTTCGGCGCTACAATATCGAGTTTGATAGCCCGACCGCAACTCTCCATCAAACAACTCGCTTCTGCCATCGCCCCACTCCATGCTGCACTCGATACGGACGATACAAGACGCGACGAAATAATCGAAGCAGCCGAGATACTCATCAAGTACGACGGCTACATCAAACGCGAACGACAGATAGCCGACAAAATGCACCGCCTCGAAGACATCCGTATCAAAGGACATTTCAACTACGAAGAGCTCCACGAGATTTCTACCGAGGGCAGGCAGAAACTTATGCGCATCAATCCCGAGACACTCGGACAAGCATCACGCATTCCTGGCGTGTCGCCCAGCGACATCAACGTACTGCTGGTTCTGATGCATCGATAGAGAGAATGTTGAATGTGGAGTGTTGAATGTGGATTTATTCGCGGCTACGCCTGCGATTTTGAATTGCAAACTTCTGAATTAGGAGTTACGGACTTCAAAATTATGAGCAATGAATTTAAGAACCACAAATTCTAAGTTGGGCTGTACAAGCGATGCAAAACAAACCATAGGAGGCTATGGCGTCCTCGCCATAGCCTGAGCAGCAAACCGATTCAATAAATCGTAGCACAAAGAAAGCATGCGATACAAAGCCCCATCGAAATACAATTGCACAACTCTTCAATTCATAATTGAACAACTCAAAGGCGAAGCCACAGCCAAGAGTAATTCATAATTGAACAACTCAAAAGCGCAGGCGTAGCCGAGCACAATTCAAAACTCAAAATTCCTAATTCCTAATTCCAGCGGCATGCCGCTGGCTTCTCGTTCCACGTGAAACAAAAAGAACAACGAATTTAATCAAATCAACTGATAATGAACAACAAACTATTGCTTGACAATCTGCGTTGTATACCAGATTGGCCGAAAAAGGGAGTCAACTTCCGAGACGTGACAACACTCTTCAAGAGTAGCGAATGCCTGAAAGAGATTTGCGACGAGATGTACGATCTCTACAAAGACAAGGGCATTACAAAGATAGTAGGAATCGAGTCGCGCGGCTTCGTAATGTCGTCTGCCCTCGCCCTGCGCTTGAATGCCGGAGTGGTATTATGCCGCAAGCCTGGCAAACTGCCCTGCGATACTGTGCAGGAAAGCTACGCCAAGGAGTATGGCAAGGACACCATCGAAATCCACAAGGATGCAATCAACGAGAACGATGTAATCCTGCTGCACGACGACCTGCTTGCCACAGGCGGCACAATGCAGGCTGCCTGCAATCTCGTCAAGAAGTTCCATCCCAAGAAGGTATACTGCAACTTCATCATCGAACTCGTAAACGAGGGACTGAACGGACGCGCAGACTTCGACAAGGACATAGAGATTACATCGCTCATTCAGATATAATGAAGAGTCGTACAAATATCAAAGAAACAACAAACCAAAGAGGAGGCGTCTCATCTCTGATACAGGCGAAGCCACAGGCGGATGTATCGGAGACTCGATGCTTCCTCTTTTCATATATAAACCAGCCCTAAGCTTACACCCAAAGCAGTATGGGCAGCGATACACAGGACGAACAGGTTATAGTTACACGTGAAACAACAGGAGGCAAAACTCTTAGTTTCAAGCAAGTTACAGGCAACTACATTCTAACAAAACAACGAGCAACATGACAAGAGAAGAGAACGAGAAGCGCATTGAACGACTCAAGAACATCGTGCTGAACATGCCCGACAAGCCGGGCAGCTATCAGTTTTACGATGCCGACCATACCATTATATACGTGGGCAAAGCTAAGCGTCTGAAGCAACGCGTGTCGTCTTATTTCCACAAGGAGGTAGATCGCTTCAAGACTAAGGTTCTCGTCTCAAAGATAGAGGACATAAGCTACACTGTTGTGAACACCGAAGAGGACGCACTACTGCTCGAAAACAGCCTTATAAAGAAGTATAATCCTCGCTACAACGTATTGCTCAAGGACGGCAAGACATACCCCAGCATCTGCATAACTAACGAATATCTGCCGCGCGTATTCAAGACACGACAGATAAACAAACGCTTCGGAACATTCTTCGGACCATACTCGCATACTGGCAGCATGTTCGCCGTTCTCGAACTAATACACAAACTCTACAAGCCTCGCACTTGCCGAATGCCGATAACGAAGGAAGGTATAGAACAGGGCAAGTACAAGCCGTGTCTGGAATATCACATACACAACTGCAAGGCACCTTGTTGCGGCAAGCAATCGCTGGAGGATTATCAGGCATCGATAGCCCAGGCGCGTGAGATATTGAAGGGCAACACGCGCGAACTCTCGCAGCACGTTTTCGAGGAAATGCAGCAAAAGGCGGCTGAACTGAAGTTTGAGGAAGCCGAGGAATTAAAGCAGAAATACATGCTTATCGAGAGTTTCTGCGCCAAAAGCGAGGTTGTCAGCCACACGATAACCGACGTTGACGTATTCACTATTGTCGACGACGAGCACAACCGTACCGCTTTCATCAATTACATTCACGTAAAGAACGGAAGCGTCAACCAGAGTTTCACATTCGAATACAAACGAAAACTGGACGAAACCGACCGCGAACTGCTACTGACGGCTATCCCCGAAATACGCGAACGTTTCCAGAGCAAGGCCAAGGAGATAATCGTCCCGTTCGACATGGAGTGGCAACTGAACGAGGCGCAGTTCTTCGTTCCGCAACGAGGCGACAAGAAACACCTGCTCGAACTCGGCGAAATGAACTGCCGGCAGTATAAGTTCGACCGACTAAAGCAGGCCGAAAAGCTCAATCCCGAGCAGAAACAGACACGTCTTATGAAGGAATTGCAGCAGAAACTACAGCTCGCCAAGCTGCCGTATCAGATCGAATGTTTCGACAACTCCAACATTTCGGGCACCGATGCCGTGGCTGGCTGCATAGTGTTCAAGGGTATGAAACCGTCGAAAAAGGACTATCGCAAATACAACATCAAGACTGTAGAGGGTCCCGACGACTACGCTTCGATGCAGGAAGTGGTGCGCCGACGCTATACTCGAATGATGGAAGAAGGCACTACCCTGCCCGACCTCATTATCACCGACGGTGGATTGGGTCAGATGAGCGTGGTGCGACAGGTGGTAGAGGGCGAACTCGGGCTCCACATTCCCATTGCCGGACTGGCAAAGGACGACCGCCACCGCACCAACGAACTGCTATATGGCAACCCTCCCAAGACTATTGCCCTGAAGACGGATTCCGAGCTCTTCCACGTTCTCACACGCATCCAGGACGAAGTACACCGCTATGCAATACAGTTTCACCGCGACAAGCGTTCAAAACACGCCCTACATAGCGCACTCGACGACATCCCGGGCATAGGACCAGCCACACGCGAGAAGCTACTCAACGAGTTCAAAAACGTAAAGCGCATACGCGAGACTTCGTTCGAGGCGCTTTCGGCAGTCATAGGAGCAAGCAAAGCAACAAAAGTGATGGAAAGTTTAGGCAACAAATAACATATTCCAATCTAATAAAAATAATGGAAATAAAAAAAGCACTACTTCAGAGAAGGTTGGTATTGCCTACTCACAAGCATGCAAATTCTACTTGTTGAATAAGCAAAAAAAATGCGCCCAAACCTCACGGTTCCAGCGCACACACAGAGAAGATCTTAAATCTTCAAAAAAATCTTGCCTTCGACTCTCACGAGCTTGTACAAGTCAATCCTTATATCAAATTATACTAAAAACTAAAAGTCCTTTAAACATTGCTTAAAAACCAGTCTGCCAACGTACCTTTAGGCAGACTTCCATTCACTTTGCAAAATTATTAATTTTAAATGAGATAACAAAGAATTTGGAATAATTTTACAGTCATTTTACATTTTATATGATTACCTTTGTAAACGGCGTAAAAATTAACATATCAAAAACATACAAATATGAGAACAGTCATACAGCGTGTGCAACACGCATCAGTAACAATAGATGGTGAAATCAAATCCCAGATAGGCAAAGGCTTCCTTCTTTTGCTCGGAATAGAGGAGTCTGACACTACAGAAGATGTCGATTGGCTCGTAAAGAAAGTGGCAGCTCTGAGAGTGTTTGACGACGAGAACGGAGTAATGAATCGCTCTATTCTTGATGTCGAGGGCGAAGCATTGGTGGTGAGCCAGTTTACGCTCTACGCTTCGTACAAGAAAGGCAACCGCCCGTCGTGGTTTCGCGCCGCACGTCACGAGATTTCTGTACCACTCTACGAGGAGTTCTGCACCAAGCTCTCGGCAGCACTCGGCCGTCAGGTGGGAACGGGCGAATTCGGTGCCGATATGAAGGTGGAACTCTTGAACGACGGACCCGTAACTATCTGCATGGACACCAAGAACAAGGAATAAACGGGAAATTATGAGATATAATAACCGTAAATAACTGACATTAAGAACCACTTAATAATTTAGCTTATGAAGAAGTATCTTTCAAATACTGCCCTACTGCTCGAAGCTGTAGGACTGGTGCTGATGTTCACCCGCGATTCGTGGGGAGCCAACAAGCCGTTATATGCATTTACGGGTTGCGCATTGCTGTTTATAGGTTTCAGCATCATGACGTATCTGGAGTTTCCACGACCGTTCCACAGCGTGTCGCGAGGCAAGAAGATTGGAGTAATATTCCGTATCTGTCTGGTTGCAATTCTTGCTATATGGCTTGTATACGACATCTATCTGATGGTGCTGGGACTGCCTGTTGACATCTAAAATCAAGCAATATGACTATCAAGGAAGCACAAGAGGCGGTAGACCGTTGGATAAAGGAGTATGGCGTGCGCTACTTCTCCGAACTTACCAACATGGCTTGCCTTACAGAGGAAGTGGGCGAACTTGCCCGCATCATGGCGCGCCGCTATGGCGACCAGAGCTTTAAGGAGGGCGAATCGCACGACCCTTCTGAGGAGATGGCCGACATTCTGTGGGTGCTCATCTGCCTTGCCAACCAGACTGGCGTAGACCTAACTGAGGCGCTGCAGAAGAGTATCGAAAAGAAGACCAGCCGCGACAAGCTGCGCCACAAGAACAACCCCAAACTCAGATAAACGACTATAGATAACAATAAAAACAAAAGCATAAAACTATGGGAATAATTAAAGATGTGATTCTCCACGACGAGGAGACTCAGAGAGAGCTGAAGACGAACAAGTACGAACAGACTCTGGCTAAATACAACACCTCTATCGACGACAACGCCGTGCGCGATGCCGTACACAAGATTATTGCCGAGAAGGTGTCTGCCAACGACACTGTCGACGTTAAGAAATTCCTCTTCGGCAGCATCGAACTCACTACACTCAAGACAACCGATTCTGACACGAGCGTACTGGCTTTCACCGAGCGCGTCAACGACTTCGACAATCAGTATCCAGACATGCCCCACGTGGCTACCGTCTGCGTCTATCCGTGCTTCGCCAGCACCGTAGCTGAGTCGCTGGAAGTGGATGGTGTGGATATAGCCTGTGTCAGTGGATCGTTCCCTTCTTCGCAGGCCCGCATCGAGGTGAAGATTGCCGAGACCTCATTGGCTGTTGCCGACGGCGCCACCGAGATTGACATCGTCATGCCGGTGGGCAAATTCCTTTCGGGCGACTACGAAGGAGTGTGCGACGACATAGCCGAACTGAAGGCAGCATGTGGCGAAACGGTGCCCATGAAGGTTATCCTCGAGACTGGCGCATTAAAGACAGCTACCAACATCAAGAAGGCAGCCCTGCTGGCTATGTATGCCGGTGCTGACTACATCAAGACGTCGACGGGCAAGCTTCAGCCTGCTGCCACACCCGAGGCAGCCTACGTTATGTGTCAGGCCATTAAGGAATACTACGACGAAACGGGCATCCAGATAGGTTTCAAGCCCGCTGGCGGCATCAACAGCGTTATGGATGCCATCATCTACTACACAATAGTCAAGGAAGTATTGGGCGAAAAATGGCTCACCAACAAGTGGTTCCGACTGGGCACATCACGCCTCGCCAACATGCTGTTGAGCGAGATTAAG
This sequence comes from uncultured Prevotella sp., assembly GCA_900550035.1. Lineage (GTDB taxonomy): Bacteria > Bacteroidota > Bacteroidia > Bacteroidales > Bacteroidaceae > Prevotella. The sequence continues at coordinate 11,219 of URQS01000056.1, forward strand.
GGCGAGCAGATAAAGTTCTTCTAAAGGATTAGGGCTTGCTGAGAAGAAAAAATAGGGCTTGCTGAGAAGAAATAAGCCTTACTGAGCCTCTCTGAGCCTTACTAAGCCTTGGCAAAAAAAGGCCTAGAAAGGCTCAGCAAGGCCCAAATAACAGCCCTACCCCCTCTATTAATCCCAATTCACTAACCATAAAAAATCAAACTTATGCCTACACCTAAACCCTTTCTTCCCCATGGAGGCTCGTACAAGAATCTTTTGGTTTACCAGAAAGCAGAATGTATTTACGATGTCACATACTATTTTGCTCATAAATATCTTGAAAAAGGTGACCGTACAATCGACCAAATGGTACAAGCGGCACGTTCCGGTAAACAGAACATAGCAGAGGGTGCGGCTGCAGGCAACACGTCTAAAGAAACAGAAATAAAACTTACAAACGTAGCAAAAGCCAGTTTGCAGGAATTGTTAGTGGATTATGAAGATTATATACGAGTAAGGGGATTGGAACAATGGCAACCTGACGACTCGCGACTTGCACAAGCCAAACGTGCTTGCGCCAACCATAACGACAGCGCTTTCTATAGAAAAGCAATACCACAACGCTCTGATGAAACTATAGAAAATATCTCCATAACTCTAATTCATCAAACTGACTGGATGCTAAACAAACTGATAGAGAAGCTGGAAATGAAGTTTGTGGAAAGTGGAGGAATGAGAGAACAAATGACAAAGGCAAGAAAAGATTATAGAGGATATTGAAAGAACTAAGCCTCACTGAGCCTTCTTAAGCCTCTCTAAGCCGTGATTGAAAAGGCTTAGAGAGGCTTAATAATGCCCAGTAAGGCTTAAAAGAAGGCCCAGCAAGGCTTAGTACTTAGCAATCAAGCTACCGCCCCCTCACTTACTACTTCGTTCTTTTTATCACATAATCCAGGTAAGTCTGAAGCGCAGCCTTCACATCAGGCTGCTCCACCTTATCATCAATAAACTGCTGGGCCTGTGCGTGGAACTCCCACATACGGCGTTCGGCGTATTCTATACCACCCATTTGTTTGGTATAACCTACAAGCTGCGCTATCTCATCGGCACTCACCGAGTGCTCCTTCACCTTCAATGCAAGGCGGCGCATATCCTCGTTTCCACCATTATTTACGGCATAGATGACAGGCAGCGTGAGCTTACCCTCAACCATATCATTGCCTGTAGGCTTGCCTATCTCGGTAGAGTCGTAATAGTCGAAGATGTCATCGCGTATTTGGAAGATGATACCGAGGTTCTGGCCGAACTGCTTCGCCGCCTCAACATCCTCATCCGACGCTCCCGACGACAGTGCTCCTATTCCAGCACACGCCTCAAACAGAGCCGCAGTCTTCTGCTTTATCACTTCATAATAAACATCCTCCGAGATGTCCTTGCGTCCGATGTTCGACAACTGCAGTATCTCACCGTCGGAAAGCGTACGTCCCAGTTCGGCAAGATAAGTCACAATCTGCTCCGAATGAGTGCGAGCCACACACAGAAGGGCTGTCGAAAGAATATAGTCGCCCACGAGCACCGCCACCTTATTGTCATAAGTGGCGTTGACCGAAGCCTGACCGCGACGCTCCTCACTCTCATCCACCACGTCATCATGAACGAGCGATGCGGTATGAAGCAACTCCAATCCCACAGCAGCGTTCTGTGTAGCGTCGTTGATAGTGCCGAAGTTTTTGGCCATAAGCAGTATCAGCATAGGGCGCATGCGCTTGCCGGCACGCTTGCGGATATGCTCCAGTGCAGAGCCGAGCAATCCGTCCTCGTGCGAGAGCGACTGGTTGAAAAGACTTATAAAGTCGGCGAGTTCCGCCTCTATCGGGTTCTTAATGATTGACAGATAATCCATTGTATTATAATATTTCGTACAAAGTTACAGATTTTGCCGTTATTAGTGACATTTTTTTTGTAATTTTACACCATATAAGAATAATTATGTTGAGGTGGTCAATAAACAACACCTCACCACATCAACATCACAACATCATAAAAATGGACAAGCTATTTCTTCTCGACGCTTACGCGCTCATCTACCGTGCATATTATGCGTTCATCAAAAATCCGCGCATCAATTCCAAGGGCATGAACACCTCAGCCGTGATGGGATTTGTAAATACACTCAACGAGATTCTCACCAAAGAGCAGCCCACACATATCGGTGTGGCGTTCGACCATGGCAAGACATTCCGTGACGAGGCGTTTCCTGCATACAAGGCGCAACGCGAGGAGACTCCCGAGGACATTCGCGCTTCGGTGCCTGTCATAAAGAGCATCATTGAGGCGATGCACATTCCGGTGCTGCAGGTAGACGGTTTCGAGGCTGACGACGTAATCGGCACACTCGCTACTAAGGCTGGAGCTGCAGGCATCAAGACCTATATGCTCACACCCGACAAGGACTATGGCCAGCTTGTCAGCGACAACGTGTTCATATTCCGACCCCGTCACGGCGGCGGATACGAAACTATGGGACCAAAGGAGGTATGCGAGAAGTACGAACTCAACTCCCCTACTCAGGTGATCGACCTGCTTGCACTTATGGGCGACTCTGCCGACAACTTCCCCGGATGTCCTGGCGTGGGTCCGAAGACCGCTGCAAAACTCATAGGCGAATTTGGCAGCATCGACAACATGCTTGAGAACTCATCCAAAATTAAAGGCAAGCTGCGCGAAAAGGTCGAGTCGGCTGTCGACGACATTCGTATGTCGAAGTTCCTTGCAACCATCCGCACCGACGTTCCCATCGAACTCAATCTCGACGCGCTGAAGATTGAAGAGCCCGACACAGCCCGGCTCGCCGAAATCTTCACCGAACTGGAATTTAAGAATCTTCTTGACAAATTTGTAAAGAAGCCTCAACAACAGCAAAAAGTTGTTAACCAACAACTCGATTTATTTGCCGAAAATTCGACCAATGATGCAGTTGGTTCAGAATTTTCGAGTTTTGAGAGCCTAAAAACGACTCCTCACAACTATCAACTCATTGAAAATGAGGAAGAAGCACGCAAATTATTTGATTTTTTTGTTACAAAACGAATTCTCAGTCTAGACACGGAGACCACTTCAATCAACCCTGTCGACGCAGAATTGGTTGGTTTGAGCTTCGCCGTTGAGGAAGGAAAGGCATTTTATGTGGCAATTCCTGCCGAACGTGAAAAGGCTCAAACGATTGTTAACATATTCAAACCGCTGTACGAAAGCACCGAAATCCTCAAGATCGGACAGAACATCAAGTACGACATGGAGGTGCTGATGAATTACGGAGTGCGTATGGCTGCGCCGATGTTCGACACGATGATAGCCCACTACGTGCTCCAACCCGAGCAGAAACACAACATGGACATTCTCGCCGAGACGCTGCTCGGCTACCAGACCGTACACATCGACGAACTCATCGGACCCAAGGGCAAGGGTCAGAAGAACATGCGCGACCTCTCGCCTGCCGACATCTGCGACTATGCAGCTGAGGATGCCGACGTCACTCTGCGCCTTTACAACGTGCTGAAGCCACGCCTCAAGGAGGCTGGCGTTGAGGATCTGTTCTATAATATCGAAATGCCGCTGGTTCCGGTGTTGGCAGAAATGGAGATGAACGGAGTGCTGCTCGACACCAAGGCTCTTGCCGAGACATCGCGAACCTTGACCGACCGCATGAAGCAGATTGAACAGAACATATACAAGCTCGCCGGACACGAGTTCAACATCGCGTCGCCCAAGCAGGTGGGCGAGGTGCTCTTCGGCGAGATGAAGATTGTGGACAAGCCCAAGAAGACCAAGACCGGACAGTTCGTCACATCCGAAGAGGTGCTGCAACAGCTCCGTTCGAAGGCTCCAATCGTCGACGACATACTCGCCCATCGAGGCTTGAAGAAGCTTCTCGGCACCTATGTCGACGCCCTGCCCAAGCTTATCAATCCCCGCACGGGCCACATCCATACGTCGTTCAATCAGGCAGTTACAGCCACGGGGCGTCTCTCTTCGTCCGACCCTAACCTCCAGAACATACCCGTTCGTGGCGAGGACGGCAAGGAGATACGCAAGTGCTTCATCCCCGAACCAGGTTGTCTGTTCTACTCAGCCGACTATTCACAGATTGAGTTGCGCGTCATGGCTCATCTGTCGGGCGACAAGAACATGATTGAAGCGTTCCGCGAGGGCTACGACATCCACGCCGCCACAGCCGCACGTATATATAAGGAGAAGATAGAAGACGTGAGTCGCGACCAGCGAACCAAAGCCAAGCGCGCCAACTTCGGCATCATATACGGCATCACGGTGTTCGGACTGGCTGAGCGTCTGGACATAAGCCGCGACGAAGCCAAGCAGCTCATCGACGGATATTTCGAGACATTCCCCGAGGTGCAAGCCTATATGGAGAAGGCGAAGGAACTGGCACGCGAGCACGGCTACGCTGAAACGTTCTTCCATCGTCGCCGCTATCTGCCCGACATCACGTCGCACAACGCCACCGTTCGCAACTTTGCCGAGCGCAACGCCATCAATGCTCCGATACAAGGATCGGCTGCCGACATCATCAAGATTGCCATGGTGCACATCTACGAGCGCTTCCGCCGCGAGGGCATCAAGTCGAAAATGATTCTGCAGGTGCACGACGAACTCAACTTCTCGGTTCTGCCCGAGGAGAAGGAACGCGTTGAAAAGATTGTAATCGAAGAAATGCAGAACGCCTATCCGCTTCAGGTTCCGCTCGTTGCCGACTCCGGTTGGGGCGAAAACTGGCTGGAAGCACACTAAAAGCAAAATATAAAACCCCAAGACTATGGATAATATCAAAAACAAAACGGAATATATTATCGCCTCTATCAATGAATTTGCCAAACGGCATAAACTGACAGACACTCAAGCATATCGTTACCTTAAGAGATTTAGAGGTATGGAAATGCTTGAGCGTTTCTACGACGTTATGCACACATTAAGTTTCAAAGACACGACAGAAGATCTCACGGCATTCTGTCATCGCAATGGAGGAAAATTAGTATGAAGCTATATCATGGTTCTACAGTAGATATCACCAATATTGATTTTAGTAAATCAAAACCAAACAAAGATTTCGGTCGTGGTTTCTACCTTAGTTCAGACAGAGAGCAAGCGTTGCAACTTGCTCAATATAAGGCTTTTCAATATGGAGGAAAGCCTATACTGAACACGTATGAATTTGATGAAAAAAAACTGTCAGACAATTCTCTTGAAATACTCAAATTTGACGATTATTCAAAAGAATGGGCTGATTTCGTATTCATAAACCGTAATTCTCCGAACGGCGAAAGTGTACACAATTACGACATTGTCATTGGTCCTATAGCCAACGACCGTGTAGGTGTTCAGGTACGTAGATATATTGAACATGAGATTTCATTGGAAACATTTCTTGAAAACTTGAAATATATGAAAGGAGTGACTTTCCAATATTTCTTTGGTACAGAAAAAGCAATCAGTTTATTAAGAAAGATATGAAAGACTTCGAATATTTGGTAGAATGCATGGAACGCGATATTATTGTTATGCTAATTGAAAAACGAGGCATGACAATGAGCGAAGCATTTGATGCTTTTTATAATTCCGAGACACATGAGAAATTGAATGATGCTCGGTCTGGATTATATTTCCAAAGTCCAGGATATGTATATAGTTTTATTGATAATGAAATAAACTATGGTAAGTTTATATGATAACTAAAAAAATGTAGTCCTTTTGCAAAACGTCAGCAATTTCCTACAGCCACCGCATCAGAATATCCCACACCGCAATGATGTGACATACCGAACCGGCGAGCACAAAGAAGTGGAATACGGTGTGCATATACCGCTGCTTGCGAAGACAGTAGAAGGCGGCACCTGTGATGTAAGCCACGCCCTCGGCTATAATCCATACTATTGCCGACGGACCCACACAGTGCATCAGCGGACCGAACGCCACGAGCACACTCAGTCCCATCACCACATAGCAGACCGTTTCTACGTAGCTATGCCCCTTTAGTCCCATGAAACTCTTTATGGTTCCGGCAATCGCCGCCAACCATATGAAGATGAACAGCGCCCATCCCCAGTAGCCGTACTCGCGCAACGCTACGAGCGTGATGGGCGAATACGAACCCGCTATGTGCCAGTATATTGCGGCATGATCCCACTTGCGCAGCCTCTCCTTCCACGGCGACCATGCCGAGAGGGCGTGATAGACGGTGGAAGCTATGTAGCTCGACAGCATTCCGAACAGATATAGGATGATACCAGCCGTTGCCCAACCGTTACGCGCCCAACCACACCATACCAGGAACGCCGTGCCTACCACCACACCGAGAATTATACCCGCAGCATGCGACCACGAATTCCATACCTCTTCTTTATGCGAGAAAAATATCTTCATACACTTTTGATATTCTAATTTGCTTATTTTATATTCTACTTTGCACAAAGATAGTCATTATTTTTTTGTAAAGGGTTTTTTACCGCGACTTTCGCTATAATAGTCTTGTAATTCGGGATTTTTATCTAATTTTGCACATAAAAAGAATAATATGCGCAAACTCCGTACTATAGAAATGCAACGACTCTCGGTTGACGAGTTTCACGAGGCTCGCAAACTGCCCCTTATCGTAGTGCTCGACGACGTGCGTTCGCTGCACAATGTGGGTTCGGTGTTCCGCTCGGCCGACGCATTCCGGGTCGAGGCGGTATACCTTTGCGGCATCACTGCCACCCCACCCCACCCCGAAATTCACAAGACGGCACTCGGAGGCGAAGACTCCGTAGCGTGGCGCTACTTCCCCACTGCCACCGAGGCGATTGAGTCGCTGCACAACGACGGCGTCTTTGTGTACAGCATAGAGCAGGTGGAGGGGTCGACCAAGCTTCAGAACTTGCAGCTCGACACCGACAGACGCTACGCAGTAGTGCTCGGCAACGAGGTGAAGGGAGTGCATCAGGAGGTGGTGGACATGTCAGACGGATGTCTCGAAATACCACAGTTCGGCACCAAACACTCGCTCAATGTCAGCGTAACGGCAGGTATGGTAATATGGGAAGTGGCTAAAAAGTTTTTGTCGAAAACTTTTTAGGTTAAAATCACAACACCTCAACATAACAACAAAACAACATAGAAAATGGAATCTCACAACATCAGCAAAGTAGAACTGCGCAACCTTCAGATGGAGGACTACGATCAGCTCGCACGTTCGTTCAAGCGCATCTATGGCGACGAAGACGTGTTCTGGACAAAAGCTCAAATCAAGAAACTCATCACAATATTCCCCGAAGGACAGGTGGTGATAATCGTCGACGACAAGATAGTGGGATGCGCGCTGTCTATTATTGTTGATTATAATATGGTGAAGGGCGACCACACCTACGCGCAGGTGACCGGCAACGAGACCTTCAACACACATAACGCCAAGGGCAACATACTCTATGGCATCGAGGTGTTCATACATCCCGACTACCGCGGACTGCGTCTGGCACGACGCATGTACGAGTATCGCAAGGAACTCTGCGAAAAACTCAACCTCAAGGCAATCATGTTCGGCGGACGCATACCCAACTACCACAAGTATGCCGACAAGATGCGACCCAAGGAATATATCGAACGTGTACGCTCACGCGAGATATACGACCCGGTGCTTACATTCCAGTTGAGCAACGACTTTCACGTTCGACGCGTCATGCGCAACTATCTGCCCAACGACGAGGAGTCGAAGCATTGCGCCACACTGCTGCAGTGGGACAACATCTACTATCAGCCGCCTACGGATTCGTATGTAGACAAGCGCCCTACGGTTCGTATCGGACTGGTACAGTGGCAGATGCGACCCTACAACTCGCTCGACGACCTGTTCGAACAAGTAGAGTTCTTCGTCGATTCGGTGAGCGACTACAAGAGCGATTTCATCCTCTTCCCCGAATACTTCAACGCGCCGCTCATGGCTAAGTTCAACGATATGGGCGAGGCTCAGTCCATACGCGCCATGGCACAGTATACCGAGCAGATACGCGACCGCTTCCGCGAGCTCGCCATATCATACAACATCAACATTATAACCGGTTCGATGCCTTACCTCAAGGAGGACAACTCGCTCTACAACGTAGGCTTCCTGTGCCGCCGCGACGGTACGGTAGACATGTACGAGAAGATACACGTCACACCCGACGAGCAGAAATGCTGGGGACTCTCGGGCGGATCGCACATACAGACATTCGATACCGACTGCGGACGCATCGGAATCGTAATCTGCTACGACGTGGAATTCCCCGAACTCTCGCGTCTGATGGCCGACGACGGCATGAAGATACTCTTCGTTCCGTTCATGACCGACACGCAGAACGCCTACTCACGCGTTCGTGTATGTGCCCAGGCACGCGCAATTGAGAACGAATGCTACGTGGCAATAGCCGGAAGTGTGGGCAACCTGCCGCGCGTTCACAACATGGACATACAGTATGCACAGTCGGCAGTGTTCACCCCGTGCGACTTCGCATTCCCCAACGACGGCAAGCGAGCAGAAGCTACACCCAACACCGAGATGATTCTCGTATCGGATGTAGACCTCTCACTGCTCAACGAGCTGCACACCTACGGCGCCGTACGCAACCTGCGCGACCGCCGTGGCGACTTGTACAAGCTCGAAATGAAGAAGGCTGCCAAGTAAGTAAGGCTTACTTGGGTGCCAACTAAGGCTTCCTTGGTCGGTCATCAAGCCTTAGTTGGAGCATTACAAAGCCTTTGTAACATCAGGAGGTACATTTGCCGTACCTCCTATATCATACTTATCGGATTAAATTTGTATATTTGTGGCGTTCATAAGGACTTGCTTATTTTATTATGCAACACCAGGATGAGCATACTCCTTATCTTTGGACACATCCTATGCACTAATTTTGACGCTTAATGTGCTATCTACAAATGTTTAACTCTATGGTGTTGCACAACTTAAATCTATGGTTAATAATTATCTCATTGCAACAATGTTGCTCTTTGCTTCCGCAGCAATGGCACAAGGCACGTACCCGCCACTGTTGAAAAATCGTGTCAAGGCACATCTTGAAGAGAAAGGCGACGGGGCTATTTGGCGCCCTGGCACATATGTGATTTCAACTATGAATGACAACGAATGGCAGAACGAAGAACGCGCCACCGGCACCTACGATTCAAATGGTAATGCTACAACCATCTTCACCGAAAAACTAATGTGGACCCCCGAGTCATCAACGACACGCTATTCCTATTATGTAAATACATTCAACTCTTACGGCAATCCATTGGCAGGTGTCATCATTTGGCAACGACAAGGAGAATCTCGAAGAAGCATATAAATATGAGTATACTTACGACGAGGTGGTACCCGATTTCGTCACTTCAGACATATCCTATTTTAAGACCGATGGAGTATGGACGAAGGATCTAAGATCAAAAAAGACCGACGTCACTCGCGATGAAAAAGGACGTGTTACTGAAGTTGTGAAGTATCTTATGAACCAAAAGGGAGAGTTTATCACACAAGAAAAAGACGTTATCACTTATGGCGAAGACGACAAACCATCGCAAGTTAAAGTATACCGATACTATGAAGATAATGCAACTGGCGAGGTAAAGTTGGCTGAAGCCATTGCCTACACGGATATTGTGTGGAAGAATTGCGACAACCAGATTCTTAACGGTCATATATTATTTCAAGGCGCAAACCGTATTTTGAGTGCCAAAATCATTGTCAATGATGAGGAACATGGCAGTATAAACGTAGAATACGGACCTGGAGAGAACGACTATACAGTTGTTGAAGTAGGAACACCTAAATTCCTTAGCATCAAGACTATAAATACAACAGAATATCGCGAGATAAATTCTTACGACAGCTACTCTATCCTTAATAGAAGGGAAACTTATAGTAAGAACAGCGACGAGCCAGAAGTGAGTGTCAATTATGAATCTGTCACTAACGACGCCTATGGCTACTTGATCGAAAGAATAAAAAGAAACGAAAATAATGGTGTGATAACATCGTTCTATAAAGAAATTGGCGAGGTGGAGTATGACAAAACATACGGCTATCCACTCGTTTACACCGTGAGCAGAGCAGAATCAATGGACGGTTCAGAGCCAGTGCCAGTGCCTGACTACCGCATGGAATTCTCCGACTATAAAAACTTCCGTGAGACTACAGGCATAGACAACGTGGCTGTTGAAAACAACGACAATGCCCCAGTGGAATACTTCAACCTCCAAGGCGAACGCATCAACAAGCCTTCAAAGGGATTGTACATTCGCCGTCAGGGCAAGTCGGTGCAGAAAAGCATCGCCAAA